>JASHRW010000037.1 GCA_030037065.1 Xanthobacteraceae bacterium | reverse complement strand
CTGCCATTGGCTATCGCTGTTCCCCTCCCCCTTGTGGGGAGGGGCTAGGGGTGGGGGTGGATTGGTAGAGCATCGACGTGTTGGAGTGTCTTGCGACCCCCCCCTCCCTAACCCTCCCCCACAAGGGGGGAGGGAACAATGATCACTTCGGCCGCAGATTAAGCCCGACCTTCCTGTCGACGAACTGCAGCGTATAGGCCTTGCGGTAATCCAGACCGGATTTGACCACGCCGGCGCGCACCATCTCGTCGAAAAAGCCCTTCATGTGCGCATCCGTCATGGCGCCGATGCCAAGCGTCAAGGCGTCGCCGGAATCGACGATGCCGTATTGCTTCATCTTGGCGACCGAATAGGCGAGCAGATCGTCGGTCATTTCCGGGTTCTGTTGCTTGATCAGCGCGTTGCCGGCGCTGTTGTCGTGATAGATGTAATTGTACCAGCCGATGATCGACGCATCGATGAAACGCTGCACCGCGTCGGGTTTCTTGTCGACGAGATCGCGCCGGGTCTCGATCAGGGTCGAATAGTCGGAAAATCCCTGATCGGCGAGCAGAAAGATTTTGGGCGTGAAATGCGCTGCACGCTCGATGGCGAACGGCTCCGACGTCACATAGCCTTGCATCGCGCTGTGCTTGTCGGCAAGGAACGGCTGCGGATTGAACGTGTAGGGTTTTACCTGCGCGTCGGTAAAGCCGTAATCGGCCTTGAGCCATTTGTAATAGCTCGCCATTCCCTCCTGCGAGACAAACAGCGTCAATTTCTTCAAGTCCGCGAACTTGTCGATGCCCTCGCCGGGGTGGACGATGAACACCTGCGGGTCCTTCTGAAAGAAGGCCGCGACCTCGATCGTCGGCAGGTCCTGGGCCACCGCGTCGAAGCCTTCCAGATTGTTGGCGGCGAGGAAAAAGTCGATCTTGCCGACCGCCAGCAGGATGCGGTTATTCACGTTCGGCCCGCCTTGGACGATGGTCACGTCGAGGCCGTGTTGCCGATAGGTGCCGTCGGCAAGCGCCTGGTAAAAGCCGCCGTGCTCGGCCTCTGCCACCCAGTTGGTGCCGAAGGAAACTTTATCGAGGTTCTGGGCGCGCGCGGACCTCGCCACCGCGGCGCCGGCCGCGCCGGCGGCCAGCCCCAGAAGCGTCCTCCTCCGATTTATTCCTGGAGCAAATCTCGTTGAGATCGAATCAATACGGCCCGGTCTGTTCCCCCTCACCCGGCTCGCATCTTCAATGCTCGCCGACCTCTCCCCGCTGGGGAGAGGTTTTATTGCAAGCCGCGTACCCCACCTCTCCCCGGTGGGGAGAGGTCGCGAGCGAAGCGAGCGGGTGAGGGGGGTCAACCCGAGCGGAATTTGCTCCAGCGGCATCGGTTGCTCCTTTTCGCCGGGGACGCGAGAATAGGGGGCTAAGGCTTAATTGGCGAGTGAAGCGTGATGGCGCTGCCGCGACGCAATTGGATAGAGATGACCTGGCAGGAGATCGCGGCTGCCGGTGTCGCCGCGTCGCGCTGGATCGCGGTGCTGCCACTCGCGGCGATCGAGCAGCACGGTCCGCACCTGCCGCTCGGCGTCGACAGCTTTATCGCCGAGGCTTATCTGGCGTGCGTGCAAAGCCTTTTGCCCGACGATGTGCCGGTCACGTTTTTGCCGGTGCAGCGCGTCGGCGTCTCGGCGGAGCATTTGTCGTATCCGGGCACGCTCACGCTATCGGCGACAACCGCGATCGCCGCTTGGACCGAGCTTGGCGAGAGCTTGGCGCGGTCGGGTTTGCGCAAGCTCGTGCTCGTCACCAGCCACGGCGGCAACGTCGCAGCGATGGAATTGGTGGCCCGCGACTTGCGGGCGCGGCTCGGCATGCTGGCGGTCACTGTCGGCTGGCACCGCTTCGGTTATCCGGACGGCGCATTCTCGGCCGAAGAAAAAAAGCACGGCATCCATGGCGGCGACATCGAGACTTCGCTCATGCTCGCCGCCCAACCGGCAACGGTGCGCACCGACCAGGCGCCGAACGCCACACCCACGACGGTCGCCATGGCGCACGAGTTCAAATGGCTCGGCGCCTATCGCCCGGCCGGCTTTGCCTGGATGACCCAGGATCTCAACCCCAGCGGCGCCGTCGGCGACGCGACGCGGGCGAGCGCCGCCAAGGGCGAAGCGGCCTTGGAGCAAGGTGCCAAAGCGTTTGTCGAACTATTGCGCGAAATCGATCATTTCGATCTTGCACGTCTGCGCGAAGGCCCGCTGGAAAAGGCTGAGGATTAGGGAGCCGCGCTATGTCAGGAATCCATCACGTCACGGCAATTAGCGGCAAGGCGGTGCGTAACTTCGATTTTTATACGCGCGTGCTCGGCCTGCGTTTCGTCAAGAAGACGGTGAACTTCGACGATCCCGGCACCTATCATCTCTATTATGGGGATCGCGTCGGCCATCCGGGCACCGTTCTGACGTTCTTTCCGTGGGAGCATGCCGCTGCGGGACGCGTCGGCGTCGGCCAGACGCAGCAGACGGCTTTCCGCATTCCTGCAAGCGCGATCGGTTATTGGACACATCGGTTTATCGACAAGGGCGTGGCGCACGACGCGTTAGAGAAGCGCTTCGGCGATCCGGTCCTGTCTTTTGCCGACCCCGACGGCATGAAGGTCGCACTCGTCGGAGTCGCCGTCGCGGAATCCGAACCGGCCTGGACCGCCGGCGAAATTCCCTCCGAGCACGCGATTCGCGGCTTCCAGGGTGTCACGCTGATGGTTGGCGATGGCGCGCGGACCGCGGCCATTCTAACCGATGTCCTGGGATTCAAGGCTGTCGGACAGGAGGGATCGCTGGTGCGTTTTCAAGCCAGCGAGGCGATCGGCGGCGTGGTCGACATTCGCGAGGCCAAGGGTTTTCTCGCCGGCCGGCAAGGCCGTGGCTCGGTGCATCACGTAGCCTTTCGCGCCGCCGATGACGCGAGCCAGGCGGCGATGGCGCGGAAGCTCGTCAGCGACCATGGCATGCACCCGACCCAGCAGCTCAATCGCCAATACTTTCGCTCGGTTTATTTCCGCGAACCCGGCGGCATCCTGTTCGAAATCGCGACTGACGATCCGGGTTTTGCGGTGGACGAGCCGGTCGATACGCTCGGCCGCGATCTGAAGCTGCCGCCATTTCTCGAGAGCCGGCGCAAGGAACTGGAAGCGGTTCTGCCTGAGCTTCACGCCGCGGCATCGGCATCCTGATGACCGGGCCACTGTCGTTCATTCACCGCTTCGAGAAAGGTACGGACGATTCCCGTCCGCTGTTGCTGTTGCACGGTACCGGCGGCGACGAAAACGATCTTCTGCCGCTTGGCCGCATGATCGCGCCGAATGCCGCGCTGCTCTCGCCGCGCGGCAAAGTCTTGGAAAACGGCATGGCCCGTTTCTTCCGGCGGTTTGCCGACGGTTCGTTCGACGAAGATGACGTGCGCCGCCGCGCCGATGAACTGGCCGATTTCGTCGGCGAAGCGCGCATCCGCTATGGCATCGTCGCGCCGATCGCGCTCGGCTACTCAAATGGAGCCAACACTGCAGCGGCCATCTTGTTGTTGCGGCCGCAAACGCTCGCCGGCGCGATGCTGCTGCGCGCGACACTGCCGCTCAAAGGCGCGGTGCCGGTCGATTTGACGGGCAAGCCGGTATTCATCGCCACGGGTGCCAACGACCCGATGATCTCGTCGGACGGCGCGGCCAAGCTCGCAACGCGGCTGCAGCAATGCGGCGCGGCGGTCGAGCATCGCACGCTGCTGTCCGGCCATGAGCTGTCGCAGACCGATATTTCGCTGGCGAAGCAGTGGCTGAACGCGAGTCATTCCGGTGCGCGCGAAGCGCGAGCCCGGGATCCATAATCCCAGTCAGGAAAATTTCAGTCAGAGAGCTACTTCGGCGTTCGTGATTATGGATTCCGGGCTCTGGCCTTCGGCCAGCCCCGGAATGACGGCTACGCCGCGATTTTCACGTATTCGAAATCGCCCGGCTTGTTGTCGATGCCGACGCGCGGCGGCGCGATCCAGCCGGCGAATTTGCCGGGCTCGGTGACGGGCGTCATCAGACTGCCGATGAACGCGCCGTCGTCCTTCGACGGCAGCCATTTGCTGTGCTCGCGCGCCCACGTGGCCTCGTCGATCAACACGCCGGCCGGCGACACGTGCGCGTCCTTGAACTCGCCGATGTTGCGGTGGAAGCCGACGTGCGGCAGCTCGAATTTGAAGCCGACACCGATCCGGTCGATGATCTTGTTCCAGCGGTCCAGCCCGCGTTGGCAATCGGCGGTGTAGTCGTCGCGCAGCCGCATGTTGATCGCGGTGAGCGCCGGTTCGTCGACGCGCTTGATCTCGCCGTCCACAAGCTTGAGCACCGGATAGGTCGCGTTGTCCAGCCGGTGGTCGTCCGCAATCTTGGTCTCCTGAAAGCGGCCTTTGAGACTGGCGCTGAACGTATTGGCGGCGTTGGTCGACACCTCGGAGCCGAACAGGTCGAGCGACAGCGAATAGTGCAGATTGAGCTTTTTCTGCATCGTCGGCAGGTCGATGACGCCGAGCGCGCGCACCTTGTCGATCTCCATCGGGTCCTCGATGCCGGCTTCCTTCATCGCCTCGCAGGTGCGTTGAATGGTGCGGCCGACGCCGGTCTCGCCGACGAACATGTGGTGCGCCTCTTCGGTGAGCATGAAGCGGCAGGTGCGCGACAGCGGATCGAAGCCGGATTGCGCCAGGCTTTCGAGCTGCATCTTGCCGTCGCGGTCGGTGAAGAAGGTGAACATGTGGAACGACAGCCAGTCCGGCGTCGCCTCGTTGAAGGCGCCGAGCATGCGCGGCTTGTCGGCGTCGCCGGAGCGGCGCTGCAACAGCTCAGCGGCCTCTTCGCGGCCGTCGCGGCCGAAATATTTTTGCAGGATGTAGACCATCGCCCACAGGTGGCGGCCTTCCTCGACGTTGACCTGGAAGACGTTGCGCATGTCGTAGAGCGACGGCGCGGTCTTGCCGAGATGGCGCTGCTGCTCCACCGACGCCGGTTCGGTATCGCCCTGGATGACGACGAGGCGACGCAGCATGGCGCGATATTCGCCCGGCACCTCCTGCCAGGCCGGCTCGCCGAAATGGCGGCCGAACGGAATTTTGCGGTCTTCTTCCTTCGGCGCCAGCAGAATGCCCCAACGGTAGTCGGGCATTTTGACGTAATCGAACTTGGCCCAGCCCTTGGGATCGACCGAGACGGCGGTGCGCAGATAAACCAGCGCTTCCTGGAAGCCCTCCGGCCCCATGTCTTTCCACCAGTCGATATAGCCTGGATGCCAGCTCTCCAGCGCGCGCAGCACCTGCCGGTCCTCGACGAGATTGACGTTGTTGGGGATCTTGGTCGTGTAGTCGACGGTCTCGATGGTCATGGCTCGCTCCGCTCGCGGTAGACGGATGACGGACGACAGAGGA
This sequence comes from Xanthobacteraceae bacterium, assembly GCA_030037065.1. Lineage (GTDB taxonomy): Bacteria > Pseudomonadota > Alphaproteobacteria > Rhizobiales > Xanthobacteraceae > BOG-931. The sequence continues at coordinate 891 of JASHRW010000037.1, read as the reverse complement.
CAGACGACGGATCGGCCTCCGTCACTTCGTCCCTCTTATCCGTCGTCTGTCCTCTGTCATCCGTCCTCTGTCGTCAAACCCTCTTGGTATCGAACACCGGCTTCTGTCCCGTCCCGTAGCGCTTGAGCGCGCCGTCCTCGCCGATCGCGTTGGGCCGCTGGAAAATCCAGTTCTGCCACGCGGTCAGCCGGGCGAAGATTTTCGATTCCATGGTTTCCGGCCCGGCGAAACGCAGATTGGCTTCCATGCCGGTGAGCGCATCGGGCGAGAAGCTGGCGCGCTCTTCGAGAAACACCCGCACTTCGTCCCAATCGATGTCGTCGAGCGCGAAGGTAACGAGGCCAAGTTGTTGCGCGCGTTCGGCGTCGAGCATGGCACCGCGCTCGGCTTTGGCGGTATCGACATCGGCGGGATTGCCGAGGAAGCGGCAGCCGAGACGCGTCAGACCGTTCGACATCGGGTAGGCGCCGAAATTGGCGTTGCTGAGCGCGATCGCCGCCGGCGGTTTGTTGTCGCCGGCCCCCCTCCCCAACCCTCCCCCGTTTGCGGGGGAGGGTTGGGTGGGGGCAAGCATGTAGGAGCGGTCGCTGGCGAAGACGATTTCGGCGAGCGTGCCGGCAAAGCACGAGTCAGGCTCGATCAGAGTCACCAGAGAGCGCGAGGTGAGATCGATGCGCTTGAGCACGCGCTTCCATAAGTTGCGGATTTCGCGAGCGAGCCAGTGATCTTGGTTGGCGTCGAGAAATTTGTCATAGGCGAGCACGGCCGCCGCATCGCCGGAGGATTTGAAAACGATCTCCGCCACATCAAGTTCGTTGAGCCGGATATTGAGGATGGCGTCGTCGAGTTCGCGCGCCAGCTTGAGCGGCCAGAACTCGGCGCCTGATGCGG
>JASHRW010000293.1 GCA_030037065.1 Xanthobacteraceae bacterium | reverse complement strand
AGGGCCGCGACCGCGTGCTCACCTGCGATCTCACCAGGGAGTATGTGGCGATCAACGGGGATTATCGCTCTTGAACATCGCCATGATCGCGCCGAGACACATCCACACGTCCGCGCTTGAGGTGGCGTACGAGGAAAGCGGTGCCGCGGGCGGCTCGCCGATTTTTCTGCTGCACGGCTGGCCCTACGACCCGCGTTGCTATGACGAAGTCGTGCCACCGCTTGTTGCGGCGGGTTGCCGCGTGATCGTGCCCTATCTGCGCGGCTTCGGGCCGACGCGTTTTCTGTCCGCCGAAACAGTTCGCTCCGGACAACAGGCGGCGCTCGGCAACGACTTACGTGAACTCATGGACGCGCTGTCGATCGAACACGCGATGCTCGCCGGCTACGATTGGGGCGGCCGCGCGGCATGCATCGTCGCGGCGTTGTGGCCGGAGCGCGTGCACGGCCTCGTCACCGTCAACGGCTACAACATCCAGGACATCGCCGGTTCGGTGAAACCAACCTTGCCGGCGCAGGAACATCGCCTCTGGTATCAGTATTATTTTCACAGCGAGCGCGGCCACGCCGGGCTGCAGGCAAACCGCCGCGAACTCTGCCGGCTGCTGTGGACCTTATGGTCGCCGCAGTGGAATTTCTCCGACGCGAGTTTCGCGCGTAGCGCCGCCTCGTTCGACAATCCGGACTTCGTCGCGGTGACGATCCACTCCTACCGGCATCGTTACGGTCTTGCCGCCGGTGATCCGGCGCTCGAGCCGATCGAAGCGCGGCTTGCCGCTCAGCCGAAAATCAGCGTGCCGACGATTGCGCTGCAGGGCGAGGCCGATGGCGTGCATCCACCCGAAGCCTCGGCGAAGCACGCGGCATACTTTACCGGGCCGTATCAGCGACGCCTGTTGCCGCGGATCGGGCACAATCCGCCGGCCGAGGCGCCGCAAGCATTCGCCGCCGCGGTGCTCGAACTGGCCGGCTTCCCGCGCTAACCTCTTATTAACCGCGACGGCGAATGCGGCCGTCTATTTCCACCAGTTGAAGCCGCCTTTACCATCCGTTCCGTACGTTGAGGCCAGGTCGTGAGCGTCAAGCTTGTTCTCGTTGCCGCCTGCGCCCTCGTCGACGCCGACGGCCGCGTGCTGCTTGCACAGCGTCCACAAGGCAAGGCGATGGCGGGGCTGTGGGAGTTTCCCGGCGGCAAGGTCGAGCCGGGCGAGCGGCCGGAAGAAAGTCTGATCCGCGAGTTGAGGGAGGAGCTGGGAATCGTCGTCAAGGAGGAGTGCCTCGCGCCGCTCACTTTCGCAAGCCATCTCTATCCCGACTTCCACCTTCTCATGCCGCTCTACGTCTGCCGGCGCTGGGAAGGGTTCGTCGAGGCGCGGGAGCAGCAAAAGCTTAAATGGGTCCGGCCGAACGATTTGCGCAACTATCCGATGCCTCCTGCCGACGAACCGTTGATCTCCCATCTCACGACGTTGTTGTGATCGAAAGCCAAAGGGCGACAGACCATGATCAGCCGCGCGCGACAATCGATCGATATCTCCATCCGCCGTTTTCTGCGTGATGAGAGAGGCGCCACCGCAATCGAATACGCCATGATTGCTTCCGGCATAGCTGTCGCTATCGCCGCTACGGTCTTTAGCCTGGGTTCCAACGTCCAGGGGCTCTACTCGAGCGTCGCCACGGCGATGAAGTAGACCGGCTAAGTAGGACCGGCTTTTTCTCCCGCGGAAATTTCCTGCGTGCCGAGCGCGTCGGCGAGCCGCGCCTTTGCCGATCCGGGCTTGAGCGGTTGCTGCTGGCTGACATGCGGCGCCCAGCCCAACAGCCAGACGATTTCGAACGTGGCGCGCACGCGCCCGTCGGAGTCGGCAAACCGCCGGGCGTAGATTTCCGCCATGCGCATCAGCGTCGCGCGGCGCAGCGGCGTGCGGCGGCGGGCCAAAAGCGCGTTGGTGGCGCCCATGCGGCGAAGTTCATGCATCAGCGCGAAAGCGGAGTCGTAGCGCAGGATATAGCGCTCACTATCGGTGACCGGCAGCGCGAAGCCCGCCCGGCGCAATAAATCGCCGAGCGTCCGCACATCGACAAACGGCGCAACGCGCGGTGAGGCGCCGCCTTCGATGTCGCTTTCAGCCGCCGCAAACGCCTGGCGCAGCTCGGTCAACGTGTCACCGCCGACCAAAGCCGCAATGAACAAACCGTCCGGCTTCAGCGCACGGCGGATTTGCACGAGTACGCCCGGCAAATCGTTGACGAACTGCAATGCAAGAATCGACACCGCGAGATCGAGCGAGGCATCACGAAACGGCAGCGCCTCTTCGTCGGCGATGACGCGAAGTTCAACTTTTTCCGCACGCGTGGCGCCGTGGTCGGCAATCGTGCCCATCGCTACGATCGTACCGATCGAGCCGAGCCCCGACAGCGCCGTGCGCACCGCCTCGCCGGGCGTGCCGAGATCGACCGCAATATCGAAGCGGCGCAGCACGGTAGAGAGCCGCTCGGCGAGGTCTGCGGCGACGCGGTCAAGCAAAAACGTCGCCGAACCTAAAGCCACCGCGCGGCGGCGGCGCCACCGAAGCAGTGCCCGGTCGAAAACCAACGCGTCTTCGGTCATGAATTGAGTGTCTCACGTCTTGCGGCCGTCCGCGATGCCGGTGCGCCGATGACAAGGACCTTGCGGGGCGGTACGGTGCAGTCATGTCGGTGTCGGCGGGCCTCGCCTTTGCCCCGCGGGTCAAGCGGGTCGCGGACTTTGCACGCGCTTTCCTGCGCGGGACGCTCGATATTGCCTTGCCGCAACTGTGCGCGGCTTGCCGCGAGCCGGTCGAAGGCCGAGGGCTTTGCCCGTCATGCTGGTCGAAGCTCTCCTTCATCACGCGGCCTTATTGCGAGCGGCTCGGCATTCCATTCGTTTACGATCCCGGTCCCGGCATGCTGTCGATGGAAGCGATCGCCGACCCGCCCGCCTATAACCGGGCGCGAGCGGCGGTGCGCTTCGGCGAGATTTCGCGCGCGCTCGTCCATGCCCTCAAATATGGCGACCGGCTCGATCTCGCCCCGATGATGGGACGCTGGATCAGCCATGCCGGCCGCGAAATCCTCAGCCAGGCCGACGCGCTGGTCCCAGTGCCGCTGCATTGGCGGCGGCAATGGACGCGGCGCTTTAACCAATCGGCAATGCTGGCTGTCGCCATTTCGGCCGAGAGCGGCGTGCCGGTCGCGGCCCACGCCCTCAAGCGTGTCAAAGCCACGGCTCAGCAGGTTGGCCTGTCGCGCGCCGAACGCACGACTAACGTGCAGGGTGCATTCAAAGTGCCGGACGAGGGCAGGCCGGCGGTGGCGCGCCGCCGGCTCGTTGTGGTCGATGATGTGCTCACGTCCGGCGCGACGGTCGAAGGTTGTGCGCGTGCGCTGCTGCGCGCCGGCGCCGCCAATGTCGATGTGCTGGTTTTTGCCAGGGTTGCCGATCCGGTGCGAACATCCATATAACCAAACCGATCAAAATTGCCGATCATCATGGCCGCTGTCGAAATCTATACGATTCGTTACTGTCCCTATTGTCAGGATGCGAAGGAACTGCTTTCCCGCAAGGGTGTCGTCTTTCGTGAGATCGATGCCAGCGGGGACCGGGAAATACGCAAGCAGATGATCGCGCGCGCCAACGGACGCAGCACGTTCCCGCAGATTTTCATCGGCGCGACTCATGTCGGCGGCTGCGACGATCTCTATGCGCTCGACGAGGCGGGCGAGCTCGATCCATTGCTCGCCAAGGTGAACGACCAGGAGCAGCCGGCATGAGCGCGAAGGATTCGACGTTCAAGGCCGCCCTCATTCAGATGCGATCGGGACGCGACCCGCAAACCAATCTGAATGCGGTGCTGGCGGCCATTGACCAGGCCAAGCGCGCCGGCGCCGATTACGTGCAGACGCCGGAAATGACCAATGTCCTGGAATCCAGCCGGCAGCGTCTGCTTGGTAATATCGTCGCCGACGAGCACGATCCTACTCTGGCGACCTTGCGCGAAGTGGCGCGCAAGCTTGCGATCTACGTCCATATCGGCTCGCTCGCCGTCAAGGCATCGCCCGAGAAGGCGGTGAATCGCTCTTTCCTCATCGACCGCAGGGGCGACATCGCCGCGCGCTACGACAAGATCCATATGTTCGACGTCGATCTGGCCGACGGCGAGAGCTATCGCGAATCCAACACTTATCGCGCCGGCGAGCTCGCCGTTGTCGCCGACCTGCCGTGGGGACGGCTTGGGCTCACCGTCTGCTACGACCTGCGCTTCCCCGCGCTCTATCGCGCGCTCGCCGAAGCCGGCGCTTCGTTCCTGTCAATTCCGTCGGCGTTCACGCGGCAGACCGGAGAAGCGCACTGGCATGTGCTGTTGCGCGCGCGCGCCATCGAAAACGGCTGCTTCGTATTTGCCGCGGCGCAAGGCGGCAGACACGAGAGCGGGCGCGAGACATTCGGCCATTCGCTCATCGTCGATCCCTGGGGCCGAATCCTCGCCGAGGGCGGAAGCGAACCGGGCATCGTCATCGCGGAAATCGATCCGGCTGAGGTCGCCGCGGCGCGGGCAAAGATTCCCTCGTTGCACCATGGCCGGCGTTTCGAATTGGTAGAGCCGATGGCCGAGCCGACCCACCTGCATGCGGTGAGAGCCCCCTGAATGATCCGCTACAATCTCAACTGCGCAAAGGGCCATGCCTTCGAGAGCTGGTTTGCGAATTCAGCCACCTTCGACAAGCAGCGGAAGCGGGCCCTTGTGGCCTGTCCGATCTGCGGCTCCGCCGAAGTCGAAAAGGCGATCATGGCGCCGCGGCTGGCGCGCGCCGACGTGGGTGAGCGCGCCAAATCCGCCGAGACGGCCGAGACCACGCTGCCTTCGCCCGTTCCCACGCCGGTGTCGCCGCCGATGCCGGCCGTCTCGCCCGGAAAAGGCGCGGTGGCCATGATGTCCCCGCAGGAACGCGAGCTGCGCCAGAAGCTGAAAGAGCTGCGCGACCACGTCACCAAGAACGCCAGCTACGTCGGCGGGCGGTTCCCCGAGGAAGCGCGCAAGAAGCATTACGGCGAGATCGAGCACCGATCGATCTACGGCGAAGCTTCTCCCGAGGACGCCAAGGCGCTGCACGAGGAAGGCATCGAATTTCACCCGCTGCCGATCCTGCCGGACGATCATAATTAATTAGAGCATGATCCGGAAAAGTGGAAACCGGTTTTCCGAAAAGATCATGCTCCACCAATATGCCAGAGCGTCAATCGATTCAATATGAAGCGATTACGCTCTAGCGCGCAAGCGCGTCAGTGCTCCAAGAAGATCAACAAAACGACGCCGGCAACGACGAACACCATACCGATGGCCTCGCGTGGCGTCGTTTTCTGACCGAAGGCGAAGCGGGCAACGAGTTGCGCGAACAGCACTTCGACCAAGGCGAGTGTGCGCACGCTGGCGGCGGTGGCGAGCGCAAAGGCGAGAAACCAGAATTGCGAGGCGAGTGCGCCCATGAAGCCGGCGAACAGCGACCGTTTCCAGGCGCGGCCAATGGCGGTGAGCACCGACGGACTGCGCAGCAACAGATAGAGCGATAGCACGACCGCCTGCATGAGCAGCCCGACCACGAGCGTAAACGTGGCGGCCATTACGAAGTCCTGCAGGCGCAGATCGAGAATGGCGCCGCGATAGCCGACCGCTGACAACGCGAACATCCCGCCCGAAGCGAGGCCGATGAGCGTCGGCTTGATGCCGCCGACCATGCCGCCCGCCTTGGTCGACATGATGATGACGCCGGCAGTTGCGACCAGGATCGCCACCATCATCGGCAGGCTCACGCGGTCGCCGAGAAAAATCAGGCCGAATATCGCGACTTGGATGGGCTCGGTCTTGAGATACGCGATGGTGATGACGAACGAGCGCTCGCCCATGGCGAGGAGCATCAGCGCCGTGGCGGCAACTTGCGCGAAGGCGCCGTCGATCACCCACGGCCAGAACGCCCAGCCGGGATGCGGCAACGGCACGTCCGTGCCGAGGGCAAGCCCGATCAGAAAAATCAGCGCGAAGGGAAAGCCGAACAGAAAGCGCACATGCGTCGCCCCGGCGGTGCCGAGGTCGGCCGTGAGTTCGCGCTGCATTGCGTTACGCAGGGTTTGGAAGAACGCAGCGACAACGGTGAAGACGGCCCACAGCCAGCCAGCGACAATCACGCGGCTTTCTCCGCGACGACCATATAATTGGCATCCATGTCGGTGGAGAGCTGGAATCGATCGGCAAAGAGATTGTAGATCACGCCGGTCTCGTCGGTGACGCGAAGTCCGCTTTGCTCAAGCGCGATTTCCAGCTCGTCGGGCGTGATGAATTTATCCCATTGGTGGGTGCCACGCGGCAGCCAGCGCAGAATGTATTCGGCGCCGACGATCGCCAACGCGAAGCTTTTGATGGTGCGGTTCAGCGTGGCGACGAACATCAAGCCGGCCGGTTTCACCAGGGCGGCGGCTGTCTCGATGAAAAGATTGAAGTCGGCGACATGCTCGACGACCTCCATGGCGAGCACCACGTCGAAAGCTTCGCCTGCTTCCGCCAGCGCCTCGGCAGTGGTCGCGCGGTAATCGATGGTAAGTCCAGCCTGCGCGGCGTGATGCACCGCGGCGGCGATGTTGGTCTCCGCCGGATCAGCGCCGGTCACCGAAGCGCCGAGCCGTGCCAGCGGCTCGGATAAAACTCCGCCGCCGCAGCCGATATCGAGAATGCGCAAGCCGGCCAGGCTGTCGAGCCGAGCCGGATCCCGCTTAAAATGCGCGGCGGCCCGATCGCGGATGTAGCCGAGGCGAACCGGATTGAGCTTGTGCAGAGCCGCCATCGGCCCGCGCACGTCCCACCATTGCCCGGCGATGTGGGAAAAGCGCGCGACTTCATCCTCGTCGATCGTGCCGGCTGATTTGTGTTTTGGATCCATGAGGGAAGCTTACGCTCTCGTCCGGCAGCGCGTGAAGTGGCCATAGCCGAAACAATGCCGTTTATCGGTCTCCACGGGGATCGTTTCGTGCATCTTGGCAGCAGTCATGACCTTTTCCCCTCGTCCGGCTATTGTCCATTCAACAGGCGACAATCGCGCCAGACAAGCGTGGTCTCACGGGCCAGGTCCCACTGCTCTCTTGGCTGATGAAGCGTTGCACTTGCACACGTCCTGAACGAGGATAGGGTTTGCGGATCGCCTTGACGGTCACAACAATTGGGAGGGAGCAATGCAGAGATTCTTGTGCTGCCTTGCCGGCGCGACGCTGGCTTTTCTCGGCCTCGGTCCGGCCAGTGCGCAGGATACCGTCAAGGTCGGGCTGATCATCTCCTATTCCGGCCAATTCGCCGATACCGGCGCGCAAATGGACCATGGCCTTACGCTGTACATGAAGCAGCACGGCGATACCGTGGCCGGCAAGAAGATCGAACTTATCCGCAAGGACACCGGCGGCATTGCGCCCGACATCGCCAAGCGCTTGGCGCAGGAAGCCATCGTGCGCGATCATGCCGACATCATCGCCGGTTTCACGCTGACGCCCAACGCGATGGCAGCGGCCGATGTCTCCGCCCAAGCGAAGAAATTCATGGTGGACATGAACGCCGCCACTTCGGTCATTACCACCAAATCCCCTTACATCGCCCGCACCTCGTCGACCACGCCGCAATTGAACTACACGTTCGGCAAGTGGGTGGCACAGCACGGCAGCAAGAGAATCTACACGATGGTGTCCGACTACGGGCCCGGGATCGATGCGGAAAAATGGTTCCAGCAGGGCATCAAGGAGGCGGGCGGCGAGATTGTTGGTTCGGTCCGTTTCCCGGTGGGAAACCCGGATTTCTCGGCTTTCATCCAGGCGGCGAAGGACGCACACCCGGACGCCATCTACATCTGGATACCTGGCGGCGCGCAGCCGATCGCCGTCGGCAAAGCACTGGCTGAGCGGGGTATCGACCCATCCAAAACGAAGATCTTGGGGCAGGATGCGCTGGGCTTCGAGAGCGCGCTCAAGGGCATGGGCAATATCAGCATTGGCATCATCACCGTCTCGAACTACGACTACAATCACGACTCGCCGCTGAACCACGAATTCGTCAAGGCCTATAACGACGCGTTTCATCGCAACCCGGACATCTTCTCGGTGGGTGGCTACGACGGCATGCATCTGATCTATGCGGCGCTGCAAAAGACCGGCGGCAAGACCGACGGCCAAGCGCTGATCGACGCCGCTAAAGGCATGAGCTGGGAGAGCCCGCGCGGCCCGATCATGATCGACCCGCAAACGCGCGACATCGTTCAGACGGTCTATATCCGCCGCGTCGAGAAGGTTGACGGCGAACTGCGCAACGTCGAAATCGACAAGGTACCGAACGTCAAAGATCCGGAGCACGCGCAACAGAAGTGATGCGGTAACAAGCCCGTAGGCTGCCGACCAATGCCCCCTGTTTTCGGCATGCTGTTCGACGGCGTTGCCTACGGGATGCTCCTGTTCCTGATGTCGGTCGGGCTGTCGGTGACGCTCGGCATGATGAATTTCGTCAACCTCGCGCATTGCAGCTTCGCGATGCTCGGCGGCTACGTCACCGTCACGCTGATGAATGCGCTGGGCT
>JASHRW010000292.1 GCA_030037065.1 Xanthobacteraceae bacterium | reverse complement strand
CCGGGCCAAACGTCGGGGCTGGCCGATGCAGTGCGGCTTCTCGAAAATGTCGAGGGCATCGGCCACGTCGCCTTTACCGCGGCCGATGTGATCCGCCATGAGCTGGTCGCCCGCATCGTCGAGGCATACGACAAGGCGGCAGCGCGCAGGCGCGAACGGCCGTAAATGAGCCGCGCGGCGCGCAATACGACCAAGATCGACATTCTCGTCGAATCGGACCTGTGGCGGGAGCCCGCCAAGGTCAAATCCATCCTGCGGCGCGCGGTGCGCGAGGCCGCCGCTGTGCTGTCAACAAGACGCGAAGAGATTGCTATCGTTCTGACAGATGATTCGGCAATTCGCCTGCTCAACCGGCAATGGCGCGGCATCGATAAGGCGACCAACGTGCTATCATTCCCGACCAAGGATGCCTGGGGGAAGTCGCCGCACATCGGCGACATCGTGCTTGCCTATGAGACTGTCGCGCGGCAGGCGCGCGACGAAGAAAAACCGTTCACCCATCATCTCGCCCACCTTGCGGTGCACGGCTTCCTGCACCTTCTCGGCTACGATCACCAGCGGACCAAGGATGCGGAGACAATGGAACAAATCGAGCGCGAGATACTGCGGCGGCTCGCCATCGCGAACCCGTATCGGCCGCGCGACCAAGCGGCAAGGACGACCGCGAAAGCGCGCGCCCGGACGCGCTGACGCGTCACGGTGAATCAGACCAACTCGATGGCACACAACCCGATACGCAGCGAGCCCACCGAGAGCGAACATCGCGGTCTGCCGGCGCTCGTGCCGCAGCCGGGCGAAGCACACCCCGAAGGTTGGCTCTCGCGCGTGGCTCGCATCCTGTTCGGCTGGAAGGCCGCGGCGACGCGAGCGGACCTCGAACTCGTGCTCACTGCTGAACAGCCCGCTGCCGGCTTCTCGCCCGAAGAAGCCGCCATGCTCAAGAACATCCTCACACTGCGCGAATGCCGAATCGAGCGCGTTATGGTGCCGCGCGCCGATATCGTCGCCGTGCAGCAGGACGTCGCGCTCGGCACGCTGATCAAGATTTTCGCCAACGCCGGCCATTCGCGGCTTGTGACCTATAACGATACGCTCGACGATCCGACCGGCATGATCCACATCCGCGACTTGGTCGCGTTCACCGCAGCGCGCGCGGCTGCCGAGCCCGGTTCAGCGGGTCGGGGTGAAACATCGCCGCAGCCCGATCTTAATTTTGCGAATATGGACCTTTTGCTCCCGCTCTCGGCGGCCAAGATCGTTCGCGAAATCCTCTACGCGCCGCCGTCCATGCCGGCGTTGGATCTGTTGGCCAAGATGCAGGCGACACGTATTCACCTTGCGTTGGTCATTGACGAATACGGCGGCACCGACGGTCTCGTCTCCATGGAAGATCTGGTGGAGCTGATCGTCGGCGATATCGCGGATGAGCATGACGTAGCCGAGACTCCGGCGGTCACCCGCCAGGGCGACGGCTCGTTTCTGGCCGACGGTCGCGCCAGCCTCGATGACGTTCGCGCGGTCATTGGCGATGAGTTCGACGTCGGCGAAGCCGGTGCTGAAGTCGACACACTTGGCGGCTATCTCGTGATCAGAGCAGGACACGTACCGGTTCGCGGCGAATTGGTACCGGGCCCGAATTCATTCGAAGCCGAAGTGCTCGATGCCGATCCGCGGCGGATCAAGAAAGTGAAAATTTATCGGCGCAAGGATCGCCGCTCCGCAACGGTCCGCGATTTGTCGGCGCCGATGAAGGCGCTCGTCACTCGCCCAGGGGCGCCGCCCGAAGAACCCAATCGGCCGAACTCCAACTCTTCGCGCCCGCCGTGAAGCTAGAGGCGCTGTTCCACGGGATCGTCCTATCTTGGGGCTGGCGGCGGTGGCTGATCGCATTTGTCGCCGGGGCGCTATCGGCGTTAGCGATGGCGCCATTCGACGCTTGGCCGGTTCTGTTTTTGACCTTTCCGACGCTGGTTTGGCTGATCGACGGCGCCGCACTCGGCCGCTGGGGCGGGTTGATTGTCGCGGCTGCAACGGGCTGGTGGTTCGGCTTCGGCTATTTTGTCGCCGGCCTTTACTGGATCGGTTACGCCTTTCTGGTCGACGCGGGGACTTTCGGCTGGATGCTGCCGTTCGCGGTCATCGGCCTGCCCGCAGTGCTCGCCATCTATACCGGCATCGGCGCCGCGATCGCGCGCCTGCTATGGACGCGGGGCACCACCCGGATTCTGGCCTTGGCCGTAGCGCTCACCGCGACGGAATGGCTACGCGGCCACTTGTTCACCGGATTTCCCTGGAACGCATTCGGCTACGCGCTTACCGCTCCGCTGGCGCTGGCGCAGAGCGCATCCGTCGTCGGAATTTGGGGCTTGACGTTTATCGCGATTGCCGTGTGCGCCGCCCCCGCCACGCTCATCGACGACCGCGCCGAAACCCGCCGGCCGTGGCTGCCCCTCGGGCTTGCTCTCGCCATTTTGGGTGGCTTGGGCGTGTGGGGCACGCTGCGGCTGCAACGCACGCCGACCCGGCTCGTCGACAATGTACATTTGCGCATCATGCAACCGAACTTGCAGCAGGATGTCCGCTTTAATTATGCGGCCAGGCACCAGGTGATGGACCGCTACATCGCTTTGTCCAATCGCATAACCGGCCCGAACTCCCACGGCGTGCACGACGCAACACATTTGATCTGGCCGGAATCGCCCTTCCCGTTCATCCTCACGCGCGAGCCCAATGCGCTGGCGCAGATCGCCAACCTGCTGTCGCCCGGCACCGTGTTGATAACGGGCGCCACGCGACTTCCCGAAAACTTCAATCCCGCCGATCCGCACGCTTACAACTCCATGTACGTGATCGATCATGATGGGAGCATCCTGACACTTTACGACAAGGTCCATCTCGTTCCGTTCGGCGAATACCTGCCGTTCGAGCACCTCCTCGAACGCCTCGGCCTACAGGAACTGACAAAACAGCAAGGCGGCTTTCTCGCCGGCGACGACCGGCGGGTGATCAAAATCCCCGGCGCTCCGCCCGCGCTTCCGTTGATTTGCTACGAGATTATTTTTCCGGACCAACTGGCACCGCCCGGGGAGCGGGCCGGCTGGATGGTGAACATCACCAATGACGGCTGGTTCGGCATCAGTACCGGGCCTTACCAGCATTTTCAGCAAGCCCGCGTCGCCGCCATTGAGGAGGGGTTGCCGCTCGCTCGTGCCGCCAACACGGGCATTTCGGGTGTGGTCGACCCCGTTGGGCGTGTGATCAAATCACTGCCGCTTGGCGTCGAGGGCGTTCTCGATTCACCGCTGCCGCGCCCGATCGCCGCCCCGCTTTACGCTCGCGCCGGCGACGCGCCCGCCTTCATCATCATCGCGATCGCGCTTCTCTTTGTCGTACGCCGCAAGCTTTCTGCGACTATGATTAAAATCTAGAATGTCGCGATTTTGCCTACCTTAAGTTGGTACTGCGGGTACTTCAGACGCCGCTGAACAAGCGTGGCAACGGCAGAGGGCGGCTCAACCAATGCGCGCGTTTTTTCGATGAAACTGCTTGGTTTGTTTCCACAGTTCCGTCCGGGGCATGAGGCAGGAGTTGTAAGCGCTAAATCCTCAACTCAGCCGATTTGATCTCTGACCGCTCATGACGGTAAATATGGGTTCCATAGGAGTTAATTATATGGTGATTGCGAAGAAGGCACCCAATCCGATCGACAAGCACGTCGGTAGCCGGGTGCGGATGCGGCGGATGATGTTGAGCATGAGCCAGGAGAAGCTGGGCGATGCTCTGGGGCTGACTTTCCAACAGGTCCAGAAATACGAGAAGGGCACCAATCGCATCGGCGCCAGCCGGCTGCAACAGATTGCGCACATCCTGCAGGTACCGGTATCGTTCTTTTTCGACGGGGCACCGCACGTCCCCGGCTCAGGACGCTCGGAGGGCATGGGTGAAGCGCCCTCGCCCGCCTATGTGTCCGACTTCCTCGCCACGTCGGACGGTCTCGCACTGACCAAGGCATTCATGCGCATCAGCGATTCCAAGCTGCGGCGGCGGATTGTCGATCTGGTCGAGCAAATCGCCGCCGGCGAGAAACGTTGAGGGTCACCTCCTTGCGCGACCGCCGCGGCGATCACGCCCACCTTTTGCCCACATCTTGACCGCGGCGCTACGACGCTGCAACAACCGTGCGAAAGATTAGCGTCGGGCACCGCCGGGCGCTGGCCGGCAATGGCGGACGCAGCCGTTACGGCCGACACGGCCGGTGCGACGTCGTCGTATCGAGCATGATCTTTTCCGAGAATCGGTATCAGCCCCGTTTCCGGTGACATGCTCCAGGAGGGGAGTGTTCCGTGGCGCGCACCAACTATCTGTTCACCAGCGAATCCGTATCGGAGGGACACCCCGATAAGGTCTGCGATCAAATCTCCGACGCCATCCTCGATGCGTTCATCGAAAACGACGTCAAGCTCGGTATTGCCGACGAAAGCAAGGTAAACACACGGCTCGGCTGCGAGACGTTATGCACGACCAACAAGATCGTCATCGCCGGCGAGGGGCGCGGCCAAGCGCCGCTATTTCACAAGCACGGCAACAAGGCCGTGGTGAATCGCGAGATGATTGCGCAGATCGCGCGCGATGTGGTCAAGGATATCGGCTACGACCAGGACGGTTTCTCCTTCTACGGCGCCGACGTCGAGGTGCTGTTGCACGGTCAGTCGCCCGACATTGCCATGGGGGTCGATGCCAAGAAGAAAAAGGGCGAGGAGAACGAGGGCGCCGGCGACCAGGGCATGATGTTCGGCTATGCCTGTACCGAGAGCGAGGTCTACGAGAAAGGCTCGTTCATGCCGGCGCCAATTTATTTTGCGCACAAGATCCTCAAAGTGCTGTCGGAAAAGCGTCGCGCCAAGCAGTTGTTCGATCTGCAGCCGGACGCCAAGAGCCAAGTGACGGTGCAGTACGTCGATGGCAAGCCGATCGGCTGCACCAAGGTCGTGGTCTCAACCCAGCACAATGCGCAGAACCGTAACGGCAAGAAATATACGCCAGGCATGGTCAAGGATTTGATCGGCGATGCGGTCGCGTCCGCGCTGCCCAAGGGCTGGATGCCGAAGAAAGAAGCGGACTTTCTCGTCAATCCTACCGGCAACTTCGTCGTCGGCGGCCCGGACGGCGATTGCGGCGTGACCGGACGGAAAATCATCGTCGACACTTATGGCGGCTACGCCCCCCACGGCGGCGGCGCGTTTTCCGGCAAGGATCCGACCAAAGTCGACCGGTCGGCGGCTTACGCGGCGCGCTATCTCGCCAAGAACGTGGTCGCCGCAGGTCTCGCCGAGCAGTGCACCATCCAAGTGGCGTATGCGATCGGCGTCGCCGACCCGATGTCGCTCTACGTCGACACCCACGGCACCGGCAATACGGATGAGAAGAGGCTTGCCAAGACTCTGCAAGAGATCTTTCCGCTACGGCCGACCGCCATCCGCCGCGCGCTCAAGCTCAACCGGCCGATTTACCGGCGTACCGCGGCTTATGGCCATTTCGGTCGCGCCCCGGAGAAGGACGGCGGGTTTTCCTGGGAACGCACCGATCTCATCGACGCAATCAAGCGCGCGCTGCGCTGATTAGCGGCGCAGTCCAGCGCTCCATCAGCGTCATGGCCGGCCACCGGGCACGCGTTTACGTGCGCCCGATGCAAGCTTGTGCCGACCATTGCCGTCCGTGATATTCGCACAAGCGACAGACGTGGACGGCCGCGGCGAATACGGCCAGACGACTGATGGATTTCGGAAAGCAAACGCGAGCGTTCTTTGGGCGCCGAACCGGTCACAAGCTGCGCCCGCGGCAGGCGCACCTTATCGAAACGCTGTTGCCCCGCCTGGCGATTGATCTTTCGCGTCCCGCGCCGACTGATCTGCGCAGTCTTTTTCCGGATGCGGTCAGCGGTATTGTTCTGGAGATCGGCTTCGGCGGCGGCGAGTCGATGATAGCGCAAGCGCGCGAGCAGCCGCGAACCGGATTTATCGGCGTCGAGCCGTACGTCAACGGAATCGCCAAGGCGCTGGCGGCGATCGAAGATCAAGGCCTGCGCACTATCCGTCTGCATTTCGACGACGCCGCTAGTCTGATCGAATGGCTCCCCGAAGCATCGTTGATGAGGATCGATCTCATTCACCCTGATCCGTGGCCGAAGCGTCGGCACTGGAAGCGTCGCTTCGTGCAGGACGAGATGATGGAGCGTCTGGCCCGCATCCTGCATCCCGGCGGCGAGTTTCGTTTCGTGACTGATGTTGCCGATTATGCTGCGTGGACTCTGCTGCGCCTGCTGCGATCGGAAAAGTTCGAATGGATCGCGCAATGCGCCGACGATTGGCGACGGCCTTGGCCGGGCTTTAGACCGACGCGCTACCATACCAAAGCCGCGCGCGCACAACGCGCGTCGTGCTTTCTGGTCTTTCGCCGAAGCTGATCGCTAGCGGTCCGATTCTAACATCCGCTCCACTAATCTTGCCGCACACGCCAGAAGCGTACCACGCGTTGCGCGGTCGAGGCCGACAGCCGGCTGTAATTGGCGAAAGCCTCTTCGAGCCCGTGGCTGGAAGTGCCCTTTCCATTTGGACGCACCAGGAAAATGCCCTTTACGGTCGGCCAGGCAAGACCGGCCGCCTTGCACAAGATCAATACCGGATCGGGTCGGTCTGCGCCCATGAGCCGGTCGACGACTGTAACCGGCACCTTGGCGAGCGCCGCGAGGCCAACTACAGCCTCTTCGTATTTGCCGTCGCTGCAGAAGGCCGCCAGAACCGCTTCGTTCATGCGCCCGGCCCGGTTTAAGTTGAGAACCAAGCGTTGCGCGGCGCCATAATCGCGCGGTCCGACACGGGCGCCGACCTCCTTGGATACTTTCGCCAGCACGTCGCGAATTTCGGATTTCACTTCGGGCGCGGCCGAGGCAAGCAGGCGCTTGTGCACAACGGCGGTCGCCCGCGTCAGCAATTCGCGAAACATCGGTGCAGGAATATCCGGCCGCAACCCAACCTTTTCGGCGAGGACACCGTCGTCGGCGGCCCGTTTAACCAGGCGGGAAAATCCCTTCTCGGAAATACGGGCGCCGCGATTGTCGACCACGCGCCGGGCTACCTCCCGATCGCCGCGTCCCACCAGCACGTCGGTAACCGCCTCGCCGAGCACGCAACGCGCCGAGATCGCCTGCAGATGAGCCTGGCTCTTGGTCTTGGCGACGTCGACCAGATCGGCCTCCGACAGACGCGGCGCCAACTTGAGTATCGGACCGGCGATGGCGATATCGTCGTCCTTGGCCAGCGTGCGCAACACCTGGACTGGCGCGTTCGATACCGGCGCCAAATGCGCCGAAAGCTCGGCGCGTGCCTTGTTCTCGATCTCCTTAATAAGCAGGCCGAATACGTTGTCGAATAAGTCGACGTGCTGGTCGCTGTAAGTGCTGGCCCCGTCGAGAAAGAGGCTGGTGATGCGCTGCAGTGTCTCAGTGCGCTTCGCGCGTGAGCCATGCCGGACGACCCGTTCGAGTTCCGGGATCAGCGAGAGGGCAGCAGCCATGGCGGAGGTCGGCAATCAGCAGAAAATAATCGCGGCTTTTGACCCTTTCTCATTTACCCATTACTGATTACCGATCCCTGAACTACTGATCCCGGAAAGCCCTTGCTTTGGCGAGGCGGGACGCTATATTTGGGATGTCCGTCATGGATACCTCATAACGGTCGGTAGATCCGAACGGCTTTGAGAGTGGGTTCCCCCGGGGCCCGCTCTTTTTTGTTACCTTTGAGGCTACCGCTCCATGCCGGGTGCATTCGCAGGATTGCAGGATTAATGGCGCTATTGGGAATGGACGACAGGCCCGACAGCTTTACCGTCGAGAGGCGGCTTATTACCGAGCCCGGACGGGCGGCGCGCGTCGCCGCGCTGGCCGAGCCGGTGCTCGCCGGGCTTGGCTATCGGCTGGTACGGGTACGGATTTCCGGCTCTGCCGGCTACACGGTGCAGGTCATGGCCGAGCGGCCGGATGGCACGATGACCATAGAGGACTGCGAAATCGCTTCGCGGGCGCTCTCGCCGGTGCTCGATGCCGCCGATCCGATCGAAGGGTCCTACCGGCTGGAGATTTCCTCGCCCGGTATCGACCGGCCGCTGGTGCGACGTTCCGATTTCGACCGCTATGCCGGTCATGTCGCCCGGATCGAGATGCTCGCGCCGATCGACGGGCGCCGCCGATTTCGCGGCGAACTTGCCGGTACGGACGGCGAATGCATAAGGCTTCGCCGAACCGATGCGGCAGAGAACGCCGAAATTTTGCTGCGGATCGACGACATGATGGAAGCAAGGCTCGTGCTCACCGATGCGCTCGTTGCGCAATCGTTGCGGCGGAGCAAACACGGCGAGCGCAACAAGGAAGCGCTGGGCGGACACGAGATCGCTGCGTCGGAGTCAAACCGACCGCGACCCAACCCGATGGAGATCGAACATGGCGACGGTAAGCGCCAATAAACTTGAATTATTGCAGATCGCCGATGCGGTCGCGCGAGAAAAAGCGATCGATCGAAAGATCGTACTCACCGCCATGGAGGACGCGATCGCCAAGGCAGCGCGCTCGCGTTACGGCAGCGAAACCGAAGTGCGCGCCGAGATCGACGCAAAGAGCGGCGAGCTTCACCTGTCGCGCCACATGCTGGTGGTCGAGACCGTGGAAAATCCCGCGATCCAAATCAGTCTCGACGACGCGCGCCGGCGCCATCCCGCCGCGCAGATCGGCGACACCATCGCCGATCCCTTGCCGCCGCTGCCGTTCGGACGCATTGCCGCGCAATCGGCCAAGCAGGTGATCGTGCAGAAGGTGCGCGAGGCCGAACGCGACCGTCAGTACGACGAATTCAAGGATCGCATCGGCGATATCGTTAACGGCATCGTCAAACGGGTCGAGTACGGCAATGTCGTGGTCGATCTCGGACGCGGCGAAGCCATCGTGCGGCGCGACGAGCTATTGCCGCGCGAACAGTTCCGTAACGGCGACCGCATCCGCGCTTACATCTACGACGTTCGCCGCGAGCAGCGCGGGCCGCAGATCTTCCTCTCGCGCACTCACCCGGAATTCATGGCGAAGTTGTTTGCTCAGGAAGTGCCGGAAATCTACGACGAGATCGTCGAGGTGAAAGCAGTTGCCCGCGATCCCGGCTCGCGCGCCAAGATTGCCGTCCTCTCTCGCGATTCCTCGGTCGATCCGGTCGGCGCCTGCGTCGGCATGCGCGGCTCGCGCGTGCAGGCGGTGGTCAACGAGCTGCAAGGCGAGAAGATCGATATTATTCCCTGGTCTGCCGAAATCGCCACTTTCGTGGTCAACGCGCTGGCCCCTGCCGAAGTCAGCAAAGTGGTCATCGACGAGGAACGCGATCGCATCGAAGTCGTGGTCCCCGATCAACAGCTTTCGCTCGCCATCGGCCGGCGCGGCCAGAACGTGCGGCTTGCCTCCCAGCTTACCGGCAAGGATATCGATATCCTCACCGAGCAGGAGGAATCGGAACGGCGCCAGGCCGAGTTTGAGAACCGAACGCGCATCTTTATCGACGCGCTGAACGTCGACGAAGTGATCGGCCAGTTGCTGGCATCGGAAGGCTTCAATTCGGTCGAGGATTTGGCCCTGGTCGATTTGAAGGAAATCGCCGGCATCGAGGGCTTCGATGAGGACACCGCGCGCGAGCTGCAGAGCCGGGCGCGGGATTATCTCGCCAAGATCGAGGCCGAGTTGGATGCCAAGCGCAAGGAGCTCGGCGTCGAGGACGCTGTCAAAGAGGTGCCGGGCGTTACCACCGCCATGCTGGTGAAGTTCGGCGAGAACGGTATCAAGACGGTCGAGGACCTCGCCGGCTGCGCCACCGACGATCTTGCGGGCTGGACCGAGCGCAAGGATGGCGAAGCCGTGCGCCAGGCCGGCATCCTCGACGGCTTCGACCTCACGCGCGAAGAGGCCGAAACCCTCATCATGCAGGCGCGGCTGAAAGCCGGTTGGATCACCGAGGCCGATCTGGCGCCGCCGCCCGTCGAAGAGGCTCCGGCGGCCGAGGTGCAAGCCTGAACCAAGCGAACGAACGCATGATCGCCCAAGCCCGACATAGTGAAGAGACTGGCGAACTCGACCGCGGGCCGCACAGGCGCGGACGCGAACGCTTCTGCGCGGCGACACGCACGGTGCGGCCGGTCGACGACTTGATCCGCTTCGTGGTCGGCCCGGATGGCGAGGCAATTCCCGACATCAAGGGCAAGTTGCCGGGCCGCGGCGTCTGGATCACCGGAACCCACGCCGCGCTCGAAGACGCGATCAAGCGCAAAGTTCTTGCCCGCGGCTTCAAGCGGGAGGTCCGGCTGTCCCCGGACCTTGCCGGGCGGACGGAGCGGCTCCTGCAAAGCGCAGCGCTCGACGCGCTGGCGATAGCCGCCAAGGCCGGGCTAGTCGTGGCGGGTTTTGCCAAGGCCGCAGCGGCGCTCGAGCACAAGGAAGCCCTCGCGCTCCTGCATGCTTCAGAGGCAGCGCCGGACGGCGTCCGCAAGCTCGCCGCGATCATCCACCGGGCAGACAAGCCGGTGCCTGTGATTGAATTCCTGACCTCGGCTCAATTGGATTTGGCATTGGGCCGCCCAAATGTGGTACATGCAGCCTTGCTCGCCGGGCCAGCAAGCGACACCTTTCTGTCGCGTTCGCGGCGCCTTGAACGGTACCGGGCCAGCGGTGCGGGCGATCGTGGCAATCAGGCCGGCAAGGGTGCAGCGCACTGACCCGGCCGCTTATATGGATGCGTATGACTGAAACGACCAAGAATACCGGCGAAAAGCTGAGTGTGACATCGACCAAGACGCTGACGCTCAAGCGCGGCGGCGTCGAACAGGGGGTCGTGCGCCAAAGCTTTAGCCACGGGCGCAGCAAGGCGGTCGTTGTCGAAAAGGTCAAACGCCGTGTTGCCGCCCCGAGCGAGACCAAAACCGACAGCGCAGCGGTGCAGGATCGCGCCGTAGCGCTCAAGCGTCTCACGCCGGGCAAAGCTCCGGCATCGGTCGAAGCCGCGCCGTCGGTCGTGCCTTCTCAGCCGAAGCCGGGCGTCGTCCTACGCCCGCTGACCCAGGCGGAACTCAGCGCGCGCGCGACCGCGCTGGATAAAGCCGAGCAGATCGAAATTGAAGAGCGCAAACGCGCCGAGATAGAAGCCGAAGCGATCCGCATCAAGAAAGCCGCCGAGCAAAAAGAGCGCGTCGAAGCGGAGGCGCGCAAAGCGCACGAGGCGGAACGACGGGCCCACGAGGACAAGACCAAGCAGAAGGCGACCGAGGTCGCCAACAAGCGCTTCGGCGCCGAGGCTGCATTGGCCAAGCCGGGGCTTGGACGCGTCAATCTGGAAGAAGAAGAGGAAGCACCGCGGCCGCGGCGCGGCATCGGCGGCGCGGCCGTGCGCACGCCGCCTGCCCCGAAACCGCAACGCAGCACCGGCGATAAGCGCCGCAGCCGGCTCACCGTCGTCAACGCCAACGCCTTCGGCGAGGAGCGTGAGCGCTCCGACGCGGCCTTCCGCCGGCGCGTGCGGCGCCAGACCGGCCAGCGCGACGCCGAGCCGAAGGAAAAGATCACGCGCGAAGTGACGATTCCGGAAACGATTACCATTCAGGAATTGGCCAACCGCATGTCCGAGCGGTCCGTCGACGTTGTGCGGCTGTTGATGAAGCAAGGCCACATGGCGACCAGCACGGACACGATCGACGCCGATACCGCCCAGTTGATTGCCGAGGAGCTTGGCCACACGGTGCGGCGCGTCTCCGAGGCGGACGTTGAAGAAGGCATGTTCGATGCCGCCGACGATCCGGACAAGCTGCAACCCCGCGCGCCCGTCGTCACCATCATGGGTCATGTCGACCATGGCAAAACGTCGCTGCTCGACGCCATTCGTTCGACCGAAGTTGCGGCCGGAGAAGCCGGTGGCATTACCCAGCATATCGGCGCCTATCAGGTCACCTCGCCATCCGGCGGCCGCATTACTTTCATCGACACGCCTGGCCACGCTGCGTTCACCGCCATGCGCGCACGCGGCGCCAAGATCACCGATATCGTGGTGCTCGTGGTCGCCGCCGATGACGGCGTGATGCCGCAAACCGTGGAAGCGATCCAACACGCCAAGGCGGCGAGCGTGCCGATCATCCTGGCGATCAACAAGATCGACAAGCCCGACGCCAAACCCGAGCGCGTGCGCAGCGAACTTCTGCAGCACGAGATCCAGGTGGAGTCGCTCGGCGGCGATGTGCTCGAAGTCGACGTTTCCGCTAAAGAAAAGACCAATCTCGACAAGTTGCTCGACGTCATCGCCTTGCAGGCAGAAATCCTGCAGCTCAAGGCCAACCCCAATCGTCCGGCCGAAGGTACGGTGATCGAGGCACGGCTCGACCGCGGCCGCGGCCCGGTAGCGACCGTCCTGGTACAGCGTGGCACGCTCAAGCCCGGCGACATCGTCGTTGCCGGCGCCGAATGGGGCCGGGTGCGCGCGCTCGCGTCCGATACCGGCCACTCCGTGGTAGCGGCTGGACCGTCGATGCCGGTGGAGGTTTTGGGCTTCAACGGCACGCCGGAGGCCGGCGACCGTCTCGCGGTTGTCGACACCGAAGCGCGCGCCCGCGAGATCACCGCCTACCGCGAGCGGCAAAAGCGCGAAAAAATGGCGGCGCGGCAGACCGGCATGCGCGGCTCGCTCGAGCAGATGATGAATCAGCTCAAGACCGCCGGGCGCAAGGAATTTCCGCTCGTGATCAAGGGCGACGTGCAGGGATCGGTGGAAGCGATCATCGGCGCGCTTGAGAAACTGTCCACCGAGGAAGTTGCCGCGCGCGTCATTTTTTCCGGCGTTGGCGCCATCACCGAATCGGACGTGACGCTGGCGGAGGCCTCGGACGCGGTCGTCATCGGCTTTAACGTTCGCGCCCACAAGGAAGCGCGCGAAGCCGCCGAGCAGGCCGGTATCGAAATCCGCTATTACGATATCATCTACAGCCTGGTCGACGACGTGAAGAAGGCAATGTCGGGAATGCTGGCGCCGACCTTGCGCGAGACCATGCTCGGCAACGCCACCATCCTGGAAATCTTCAAGGTCTCCAAGGTCGGCAATGTCGCCGGCTGTCGCGTCACCGATGGCACCGTCGAGCGCGGCGCCAACGTGCGGCTCATCCGCGACAACGTGGTCGTCCACCAGGGCAAGCTGTCGCAACTCAAGCGCTTCAAGGACGACGCGCGCGAAGTCATCGCCGGCCAGGAATGCGGCATGGCCTTCGAGAATTATCAGGACATGAAGGTCGGCGACGTGATCGAGTGCTATCGCGTGGAAAGCGTGCAGCGGACGCTGT
>JASHRW010000291.1 GCA_030037065.1 Xanthobacteraceae bacterium | reverse complement strand
AAGCCGGCAAAATCCTTGGTCAGGTCTTCGGTTTCGAGGACCGTATCGCCAGGCACAAGCTGTTTCCCCCACGCAGTCATTCTCAGGGTATTCGGCGAAGGCGTAAAGGGCGGCCGACGTTTGCGGCCGAACCCGAGCAATAGATCGACCCGCCCGGAGGGGACGAAGCCGGGCGGGTCGTAGAATATCGGCGCTTGAGGGGGGGGTCGGGGGGGGGGCGCCGATAGGCGGCTCAATCGCCACTGCCGGTTAGTCGCCTCTCGAGCCGAATAGGTTCGATGTGACAATGGGCTTTTTGCCGCCCATCCTTAGCGAAATTCCTCCGTTCGGCCGGATGCCTTCCTGCTTGGCACCGTCCCGCGATAGCGATGGCCCGCTAAGTTCGCGCGGCCGGCATTGTCGATTGCAGCGGTTTCTCCTCGACCAACAGCAATGCCAGGAACGCGATCGTCAGCGTGCCGGCCGCAACGAGGAAGACCACGGAAAAGGGCCTTGTCGAGGTGGCGGCGAAAACTTGACCAGCCACGCTGGCCGGCGCCTGCCCGACCGCCCCGGTAAGCACTATGGCGCCGAATACGGCGACCAAGATGGTGCCGAGCAGCGTGCGGCAGAAACTCATGGTGCCGATCGCCGTACCGAGATGATGAGTTGCCACCGTGTTTTGCAGCACGACCTGCGTCAACGGCGCCGTCGGGCCGAAGCCGATGCCGATGCCGAACAGGATAATCTCGAATTTCACCGGTGTCATGGCCGAGGCTGAATAGGCCAGCGCGACAACCGCGCCAATGCCGATGACAAGAAACGCGATCGGCAGAATCTTGTAGTGCGTCACGCGTGGGATGAGTTGGCTGGAAAACCCGGCGCTTATATTCAGCGTGGCCATCAGAACGATGAGGCTCAATCCGGCGTCGGTCGGTGACCAACCGAGTGCACTCTGCAGGTACATAGGCAAGAAAATATTCAATCCGATGAGCGAGCCCCAGCCGAAGCAATGCGCCAAAGTGGCAAGCCGGGCCGTTGGATCGGCCAGAACGGCGACGGGAATAAGCGGCTCGACTGCACTGAGCAAACGCGTGACGAAAGCGGCGCCGAGCAGAACCGCGCAGGTAAACAGCGCCAGCACCGGCGCGGAAATCCAGGGAAAGCGCACGCCGCCGAGGTTGAGCGCCAGCATGAAAAACGAACTTGCCGCCATGATCAGAACGGCGCCAATGACGTCGAGCCGGTGCGGCCTATCATAGCGCGGCAACCGGCGCAGCACATTCCACGCCAACGCGCCGGCGATCAGGCAGAAAGGAAATTTCCATAAAAAGATCAGCGACCAGTGCCAGTGCTGGCATATCCATCCGCCAACGGCCGGGCCGCAGGCCCCGGCGCTGGTGAAGGCGATGGAAAAATACGCATAGTATTTGGCTCGATCCCTTGGCGGTGCAATATCGCCCAGGACCATTTGCGAGGTGGTGACGAGGCCCGCGCCGCCGCAGCCTTGCACGATGCGCCCGCAGATCAGCATGAGCATGCTGATCGAGGTCGCGCTGACCAGCGAACCGACCATGTAAATGCCGAGCGCAATAAGGAGCGAAGCGCGGCGACCGTGAATATCGGCGAATTTGCCGTATAGCGGAGTGAGCGCCGTCGCCGCTATCAGATACGACGTGATCACCCAGGGCAAATCGTGCACATCGCCAAATACCCGCCCGATGGTCGGCAACGAGCTTGCCAGGATCGATTGGTCGATCGACCCCATGAACACCGGCATCATCATGGTCATGACGATGACGCGCCGCTCTCGATGGGTCAGTGATCGGACTTCGCCGGCGGGTTCGAAAGGACTCACCGGCCGAGCGCGTTCGGAGACAGCGGTGTGGGTCGCACTGGCCGCGTACAGCTCAGTTCGCCGCGCGCCACGATCAACGCTCATCGTCACTTCCGCTGCGGCTTTGTCAGGCGGCGCCTGGGATGGATCAATCCATCGGCTTCAATAAAGAAAAATTGACTGGATGTCATTTGCGCCATGAACAATGCCCGCCGGCGCCAGCGCATGGCAGACCTTCGCGAAGGCGCAAAAGCGCAGCGTATGCGCACGCGGCGCTCGGGACGACATCCTGATTGGGGCCCGCGTCGGGATTTAGTGCTTGAGCGTATTGGCGACCTTGAAGCTCGCCTGCGTCTTGCCCTTGATCTCGTCGAGCGTCACGTCGGGCGCCAGCTCGATGAGCGTCATGCCCGACCTGTTCTTACGGTCGATGGTGAAGACACCGAGATCAGTGATGACCATGTCGACGACGCCGGCGCCGGTGAGCGGCAGGTTGCAGCGGTGCAGGAGCTTGGATTCGCCTTTGGCCGAGTGCTCCATGACGACGACTACTTTCTTGACGCCGCCGACCAGATCCATGGCGCCGCCCATGCCCTTGACCAGTTTGCCGGGGATCATCCAATTGGCGATGTCACCATTCTCCGCCACCTGCATCGCGCCAAGAATGGCAATATCGATATGGCCACCGCGAATCATCGCGAAGGAATCCGCGGAATTGAAATAGCTCGTGGTCGGCAGCTCGGTGACGGTCTGCTTTCCGGCATTGATCAGATCGGCATCCTCCTCGCCTTCGAACGGAAACGGGCCGGTACCGAGCATGCCGTTCTCACTCTGCAACTGCACGCTCATGCCGGCGGGAATAAAGTTTGACACCAGCGTCGGTATGCCGATGCCGAGATTGACGTAGAAGCCGTCGCGCAGCTCCCTGGCGGCGCGCTCCGCCATCTGCTCGCGGGTCCAAGCCATTAGCTTTCGACTCCCATTACACTTCCGCTCCGGTACCGGCCAGTGCGTCCGCGCGCTGACGCTTGCGTAGCGTGCGCTGTTCGATGTGCTTGACCGCGTTCGGAACGTGGATCATGCGTTTCACGTAGATGCCGGGCGTGACGATGTGGTCGGGATTGATGTCGCCCGGCTTCACCAAGTGCTCGACTTCGGCTACCGTCACCTTGCCGGCGGTCGCCATCGGCGGATTAAAATTGCGTGCTGTCTTGCGGTAGGCCAAGTTGCCCTCGGTGTCGCCGCGATAAGCATGCACGATCGACAGGTCGGCGATAAGGCCGCGCTCCATCACATAGCGCTCGCCGTCGAACTCCCGCGTCTCCTTACCTTCGGCGATCTGGGTACCGTAGCCGGTCCTGGTGAAGAACGCCGGAATGCCGGCGCCACCGGCGCGGATGCGTTCGGCGAGCGTACCCTGCGGATTGAACTCGATCTCCAACTCGCCGGCGAGAAATTGGTTCATGAAGGTCTTATTCTCCCCCACGTAGGAGGAGATCATTTTCTTGACCTGCTTGGTATCGAGCAGGATACCGAGCCCTTTGCCGTCCACGCCGGCGTTGTTGGAGATGACGGTCAGATTTTTCACGCCGGAATCGCGGATGGCAAGGATCAAGGTTTCCGGGATGCCGCACAGGCCGAACCCACCGGCCATAATGATCATGCCGTCCTTGAGCAACCCGGCCAACGCGGAGCGAGCATCCGCACAGACCTTGTTCATGACCGCTCCAATTCTTTAAGTCACACGCTCACCTACGCATAGCGCGGCCGTAGCAAACGTCAATCGCGCGGGACGTCGCCGAACGCTAATGTGACTGAGTGGGCGGCGGGGTCGAAGGCGTCATGGTGGAGGGTGGCGGTGTCGAAGGAGCCATGGTGGAGGGTGGCGGGGTCGCGGGAGCCGGTGGCGCCGAGGCGGTGGTCGACGGGGTGACTGTCCCGTCCAAGCCAGTGGTCTTGAGGATCGGCAGACCGAATTGGTGCGGGTAATAATTCCAGGCCACGAAGCCGATGCCGAAGAGGATGGCAGCGATGATGGCGCCGAGGAACCGGTTCCTGAACGCAATCAGGCTGCCGAGCAATGCGGTGACGAATGCGAGCGCCGTCATCAAGCCGACGAAAGTCCAATCCACGCTCGAAAGATTAATACTCATTGTGTGCTCCCTGATCGCCTCGTGAAACAAAGCGAAGCCCGACCGTCTGCCATAGCTTAGCCGAGATGCACGGCTTGCGCGATAGCTTGGCGGCCCTTCGGGCAAAAAGATATATAAGCCGGTTCGTCTCCAATGTAGCGGTTCAAAAGTCCGCACCATTATTACGGCGACGCTCGTTGCGCGGATTTCTGAACCAAAGCTACACTAGATCAATACGTTGCTAGTGTCTTTCGATTCCGAAGTGCGCAAACGAGCGTGCCGGATGATCACGCGAACTTCGGAATCGGGACACTAGCCCCAGATACTAGCGGCGGCACGAATCTCGCATGACCAATCTGCTCATTTTGCTGGCAATGCCTGAGGCCGTGCGCAATCAATATCGCGACCGCATGCAGGCGCGTTTTTCCGAACTCAACGTCGATCTGGTCGATCATCATTCCAAGGTCGGACCGCATATCGCCGCAGCCGACGTGCTCCTGACCTTCGCGCCGATGCTTTCTGATCACGTCTTGCAATCGGCGAAGCGGCTCAAGTGGGTGCAGGCACTCGGCACCGGCGTGGACAACCTCATCGACCGGCCGTGCCTGCGCAAGGACGTGATCGTGACCAACGTACACGGCATTCACGGCCCGCCAGTCTCCGAAGCCGCCGTCGCGGCGATGCTGGCGCTTGCTCGCGGCCTCCCCCGTGCGATCCGCTTTCAGGATAAGCGGCAATGGCAGCGCTTCCCGGCGCAGCTTCTGCACAACAAGACAGTCGGCATTTTCGGCATCGGCGCCATCGCCGAGGCGCTCGCTCCCAAATGCAAGGCATTCGGCATGCGCGTCATCGGCATAAGCTCGGCCCCGCGCACACTCGCCGGTTTCGACCACATGTATGCAAGCCCCGACCTTACCAAGGCGGCAGGCGAGCTCGACTTCTTCGTTTTGCTCACACCGTTGACGGACAAGACCCGCAATTGCGTCGATGGGAAGATCTTCGCGGCGATGAAGCCGACCGCCTTTCTCGTCAATCTCGCGCGCGGCGGGGTGGTCGACGAGGCGGCCTTGGTCGAGGCGCTGCGCGGCGGACGCATCGCCGGCGCGGCACTTGATGTATTTGTCGAGGAGCCGCTGTCCCCCGATCACCCCTTCTGGTCGATGGACAACGTCATCATTACGACGCATCAAGGCGGCTTCTGCGACGTCTATATCGATCACGCTTGGCCGACCATCGAAGCCAATATGCGCTGTTTCCTTAGCGACGACGTTGGCGGCATGATCAACGTGGTACCGCATTAGCCGTTTGCCAGCCGGGAGAAGAAGAACATGGAGCAGTTGTCCGAACGCCTGCAGACGCCAATCTCGACGGCGGAGCTGGAACGCCGCTGGGCCGCGGTACGCGCCGCCATGGAGCGCGAAAAAATCGACGTTCTGCTGATGCAGAACAACGTCGAGCAGATGGGCGGCTACGTCAAATATTTTACCGATCTCACCGCGAATAACGGTTACCCGCTGCTGGTCGTGTTTCCGCGCGATGATCTGATGACGCTGGTGAGCCAGGGTCCGTTCGGCGGAGTATTTAGTCCCGGACCCAGCGGCGACGGCGTGCGCCGCGGCGTCAAGCAATGGCTCACGACGCCGAGCTACTCATCCTGCCATTACACTGCCAGCTACGATCCGGAGCTGGCGGCGCAGGCGCTCGCGCCATATGCCGGCGGCACCATCGGGCTTGTCGGCACCTATCAGATGTCATTTGCGGTGGTCGACTATCTGCAGAAGGGCCGCTTCTCGAACAGCAAATTCGTCGACGCCTCCGACCTCGTCGATCGCATCAAGGTGATCAAGAGCCCCGAGGAGCAGGCGCTGATCCGTCGTGCCGCCGCCATGCAGGACGGCGCCATGCGCGCAGCCTTCGCCGCGGTCGAGCCCGGTATGCGCGACCGCGACCTCGCGGCGATCGCGCAATGCTACAGTCAGCGCCACGGCAGCGAGCACGGGATTTATCTGTGCGCCTCGATGCCGCCCGGCAAGCCGGCGCAATTCGGCCACCGCCACTTTCAGAATCGCGTCATCCAGGAAGGCGACACGGTGGCGCTTTTGGTCGAGGATGCCGGGCCGGGCGGCATGTACACCGAGCTTGGGCGCACCTGCGTGGTCGGTAAGGCGTCGCCACAGATGAAGGACGAATACGCCTTTGCGTTGGAAGCGCGGAAGTTCAATCTCTGGCTGCTCAAGCCCGGGGCGCCCTGCAAGGACATCTTCGCCGCCTATAACGACTTCATGCGCAAAAACGACCGGCCGGAAGAGAAGCGTTTGCATTGCCACGGCCAGGGCTACGATTTGGTCGAACGGCCGCTCGTTCGCAACGACGAGCCGATGGCCATACAGAAAGATATGAACATCGTCGTGCACCCGACCTACATCCGCAGCGGCACGCTGTCGTGGTTTTGCGATAACTACCTGATCGGCCCGAACGGTCCCGGCGAGCGGCTGCACCACTTTCCGGAAGCGATCACCGAGCTCGGGTGATCGTCGGTCGGCCTGAAGGTAAGGAACCGAAATCATTGGTTAACGGCGCCGCTTTTCGTCGCCGCTTTGCGCGAAAAAATCCGCAATTGCGTCACTCTCAAGACAACCGGACATGCGCTATGCGCCGCCGGGGGACAATGACGGAGGACGCCTTGCCGCGCATTCGCATCGTCGCCAGCGGCGCATCGGTTTTGCTTTGCCTGACGGTAGTGCTCGGAACCGCGTCCGCGCAGTCTGCGACCGCCGGCTCGGCCGGCAAGCCGCTGCCGCTCCTGCAATTCGTCCACCCAAGGAGCAAAGCAAAGCCGCGCCCACATCACAGATTGGCGGCACACATTGTGAAGAAAAAGGCAATGCGGCAGCGAGTCGTCAAGCGCATCCTCGCCAAGCCGCACCACGTCATCGCCGACGCAAGGCATATACCGGCACGGGCCGGGTCGCCCAAAAATATTTGGCCGGCTGCGGATACTGCGACGCCAGGCGGGATGGCGGGGATCGCGCCAAATCAAGTGCCGGCGGTAACCACCGAGCCGGTCGTCGAAACCGACCCGAACCAGATTGTCCCTGGCGGCCACTCCGTACAAGCGGCCTTACCCAACGGGCTTAACCAAACCGACGTTGCCTCCGGCGAAGTCGAGCAAGCGGCGAAAACAATGGCCGCGGAGACCGCCGCGCCGAAGCCGCTGGTGCACGCCATGGTGGTAAAGGCCGACGCGGGCAGCGTCAGTCCGCCGAGTCCCATGAGCAACACGTCTTGGATCACCCACGTGCTGGTCGCCTTAGGGGGCGCGCTCACGGCGGGTGCAGTGGCTTGGTTCCTGATCAGACCGGCGCCGGGCCGCACCTACGGATAGGAATACCTCCTCTTCCATCGCGCCCCAGCGAATGGCCGGTAGCGCTTTGAGGACGATGACTCCCTCGTCTCCTGTGCGGTAACTTTGAGCACGCGCGGCCCTTCACCGCATTGTGGTGCACTGGAGGCGATGCTTCGCTAGCGCCGATAAACCGGCAGGGAAGAGGCAAAGGGGAGGAAGCCATGATTGGAAGGCCACTGCGTGGCCCATTCGTCGTCGGGCTTGCAATTGCCGTCGGCTCGCTCGGTTTGCCGTCGGTCGCGCTGGCGCAAACGACGCTGACCGTCGGCAAGGCAGCGCCGAACGCGGACCCAATCATCCCCATCAATGTCGGCGACCAACTCGGCATCTTCAAGAAACATGGACTCAACCTCAAGATCGTCGATTTCACCGGCGGCAGCAAAATGGCGACCGCCATGGCTGCCGGCAGCATCGACATCGGCGACGGCGCCGGTACCGAGATGGCGTTGGTGGCCAAGGGTGTGCCGATGACCGCCGTCTGTGAAAGCGCCGGGCCGATTCCCTTCATCGGCATCGGCGTGCCCTATGATTCACCGATCAAGACCATCGACCAGCTCAAAGGCAAGAAAATCGGCTTCTCCAGCGCCGGTTCATTGACCGATTGGCTGATCAGAGAACTGGTGCGCGCGGAGAAGTGGCAGCCACAGGACGTAACCGGTGTCGCCATCGGCAACGGCGCAGGCAATATCATCTCGGCGTTTCGCGCCCACCTCATCGACGCTGATGTCGGCGTCACTTCGCTCTTCCTCGCCATGGAGGAGAAACAGACCGGCCGCCTGCTCTTTCCGGTGACCAAATACGAAGGCAATCTGGCGGCGGGTACTGTCTTTGCCTCAAATAACCTGATCAAAAATAACCCTGACGCTGTGCGTGCCTTTGTTGCCGCCTGGATCGAGACGGTCGACTATATGCGCGCACACAAGGCCGAAACGGTGAAGATCGAAAGCAAGATCACCGGCTTCCCGGAAAGCGTGATGGCAAAGGACTACGATCTCACCATCGGCATGTTCACCAAAGACTGCAAATTCGATCCGGAATCGATCGCAACGCTCAAGCGCTCGTTCGCCGATCTAAAGCTCCTGCCGACCACGCCGGACATGTCGAAGCTCTATACCGAGGCCTTTATTCCGAAGTAGTCGGCGGCTCCCTTTGCAGCAGAGAATCTCCGGCGCGTCGCCGGACGCTGTGGCGTTCACATCATCCGAACAGCCAGGAGGTCGGATTTTCAATGGGCCTGTTTTCGTTCAACGCGAGCACGCCCTTGACGCAGCGCACCAGCGTCCAGACGAACCACCAAAGCAAGACGGCGAATCCGATGACGATCAAACACAGGATAATTCCAACCACAAGATAGAAGAGGCCGATCCAGAACGTCCGGATTTGGAATTGGTAGTGCGAGCGCAGCAGCGGATCGGCCTGGCCGACTTGGACTTGCGCGATGACCACGCCGATTACCGCGGTTATTCCGACGACGTAGGAGACCAAATAAAGAATATAGACGACGAGCGCCAACTGCTTGTTGGACACCATCGACTGCGGCGGGGGCGACGGTGAAGGTTCAGTCGTCGACATTTGGTCTCCCGTCATTTGAGCGATTATGGATTGCGGGCTCGCCGTTCGGCGGCGACTCGGAACGACGAGTCAGCAATGACACGGTCGGCATCGGCCTTCAGCGAGCGGAACAACTCGAGGGCTTCTTTCGGCTTCATATTCTTATGCACGACCGCGGACACCGCGGCGATCATCGCCTTCGGCGCCTCGGACTGGAAAATGTTGCGCCCCATATCAACGCCAGCGGCACCTTGCTGCACGGCATTGTAGGCCATCGTCAGTGCATCGAGCTCCGGCAGCTTCTTGCCGCCGGCCATGACGATCGGCACCGGGCATGACGCAGTGACGGTTTCGAAGCCGTCCTCGACGTAATAGGTCTTGACGTATTGCGCGCCGAGTTCCGCGATGATGCGGCAGGCCAGACGGAAATATTTGGCGTCGCGCGTCATGGCCTTGCCGACGGCGGTGATGCCCATGACTGGCACGCCGGCGCGCAGGCCGGCGTCGACCAGCTTGGTCATGTTGTGCACCGAGCGCGTTTCGTGCTCGCCGCCGATGAATACCTGGATGCCGACGCCGGCGGCGTTGAGCCGCACCGCGTCGTCCATGTCCATGGCGATCTGCTCGTCGGAAAGTTCTTCGCGCAAGATGCTCGGCCCGCCGCTCGCGCGTAAGACCATCGGTTTTTGGCATTCGGCCGGAATGAGCGTGCGCAGAATGCCGCGGGTGCAGAACAGCGCGTCGCAGGACGGCAACAGCGGCACGATGGAAAGATCGATGCGTTCGAGCCCGGTGGTCGGCCCCTGGAAATAGCCGTGGTCGATGGCGAGCATCACGGTATGGCCCGAACTGGGGTTGAACACCCGCGCCATGCGGTTCTTCATGCCCCAATCGAGCTGATGGCTGCCTTTGAGGAAAAAGCCAGGCGTCTGCTGCGGCTGGTCGACGGCGTAGCGTTCCCCTTCCCGATCGGCTTCAGGCATGGATGCACCTTTCGTTGGCTCTTAAGGCGAGCGCGGACGTGCGGCCCGCCCGTCGCCGCACCTATGCGCTATCGCCATTACGGCAGCAAGACGGAGGCTGGTGGCTGAAATTTTCGGGCTCGAAGCACGATTCTTGCCTCCTCCAATTGATGATTCCGCCCTTGGCAAAGTTCTTGGTCTGTTCTAATATATCTTTACCGAACATACAGAGAACATGCACGTCAGGTTATGCCGCAACGCGTCGCCCCCGCTGCCCTTGCCATGGCGCGCAATCGCGCCACCGTCATGGAGGAATTGCGCCGGCTGCTGACGGGAATGCCGGATTTACGCAAAACGCTCCCCTTCGACCTTGCCGCACTTGATTCCTGCCTGCCGGGGGGCGGGCTGCCCTGTGGCGCCTTGCATGAAATCGTGCCCGCACCCTACTCAATCCCGGCCGCATTCGGCTTTATTGCGGCAATTCTCGGCCGCCTATTTTCATCCGTCGCGCATGATCAATCGACACCTCCCCCCTTGAGGGGAAGGTCGACCGCGCGGAGCGCGGTCGAGACGGGGATAATTGCCGACTTATCAAAAGGTATCCCCCTCCCCAACCCTCCCCCACAAGGGGGGAGAGTTTTTCTGATCCTGCCCACCTATGGACTAGGCCCATACGGCCGTCTGCACGGCCATGGGCTGCGCACGCTCGGTCTCGATCCGGAGCGCCTCATTCTGGTCGAGACGGCGCACCGCAGAGATACCATTTGGGCGATCGAAGAAGCCGTGCGCTCGCGCGCGCCGGTCGCCGTCGCGGGTCTCATCGACAAACTTGATCTGAAAACGAGCCAAAGGCTGCAGCTCGCCGCCACCGAAGCCGGCCTGCCGCTCTTTTTGCTGCGGCCGGCACAAAATCTGGAATCGAGCGCGGCGGCGACGCGTTGGCGCGTCGGCACGGCGGCAGCCGCACGCGACCGCTTCGGCCTCATCACGCGCCCACGATGGTACCTGAGACTTGAACGGGCTCGCAACGGGCGGCCGGGCGAATGGGTAGTGGAGTACGATCATGTCGCGCATCGTTTCAGTTTGGCTGCCGCGCTGGCCGATCCTGCGCGCGCTCGCGGCGCAAGCAAAGAACCCATCTCCACACCAGAAACTTATTGCGCCTGACCGGCCGTTCGTCCTTGCCATCGCGGGAACCGGGGGGCCGCGCATCGCCGCCTTGAACGAGGCGGCGGAGACCTTTGGATTATCGGTCGGCGAGCCGTTGGCGGAGGCGCGGGCAAAAGCCGGATTTTTGCAGGTGCGCGCCGTCGATACAGCCGCCGACGATGCCGCGCTGCGCTGGCTTTCGCTGTGGGCAACACGCTATACGCCGACCGCCTCGCCCTATGACGAGGAGAGCGGCGCCGACGGTTTTTTCCTCGACATCGAGGGTGCAAGTCATCTGTTCGGCGGCGAAGAACGGTTCATCGTCGATCTCTCCGTGCGGCTCCAAAAAAATTTCGCCTTGCCGGCGCGGCTCGCCGTCGCCGACACGCCAGGCGCCGCCTGGGCGGCCTCGCGTTTTCACGATACCCCCCGCTGTATTCTGCCCTCCGGGCAGGAAGCCAAGGCGCTGGCGCCACTGCCCATCGAAGCGCTGCGGCTTTCGCCGGCAACCTGCGCAACGCTGCGCCGGCTCGGTTTCAAATCCGTCGGTTCGCTTTTGGATAAACCGCGGGCGCCGTTTGCCGCACGGTTTTCGGCAGAACTTCTGCGCCGTCTCGACCAGGCGCTCGGCCTTCGCGACGAGCCGCTGGTACCGATCGCGCCGCCGCCGGTCTATCACTCGTTACGCTATTTGCTCGAACCGATTGTCACCCAGGCGGCCGTGGTCGCGCTGGCGAGCCGGCTCATGGGGACGCTTGCGCACGTTCTCGCGCGCGACGACATGGGCGCGCGGGCGCTGAAACTTTCACTCTATCGCGTCGACGGCGAAGTCAAGATGCTCGATATCGCGCTGACGCTGCCGACCCGCAGCGTCGTCCATGTGGCGCGCATGATCGAGCTGAAACTCGACGCGGCTGCGGCAACCGACGATGCCGGCTTCGGCTTCGAGGCGGTCGGCCTTGCCGTCATCCACGCCGAACCGATGCCGGCAAGGCAAACGGAACTAACCACCCTGGAGTTGGAGAATGGAGATAAGACGGAGCAGTGCGCGGCCTTGGTCGACGCGCTCCGCCAACGGCTTGGCCCGGCAAGCGTGCGCCGGTTCGAATCCGTCGCCAGCCATATTCCCGAGCGAGCCGAGATGCCGCTTCCGATCAAAGGCGAGGACATTCAATTCCCTCCCCCTGAAAGGGAGAGGATTAGGGTGGGAGTCAACGATAGCGATTTGACCCATCCCCGACGCGCTTTGCGCGTCAACCCTCCCCTTTCAGGGGAGGGTTCCGCGCGACCTCTC
>JASHRW010000290.1 GCA_030037065.1 Xanthobacteraceae bacterium | reverse complement strand
AGCCGGTTCTCATACTGCGCGTCGTCGATCAGCCGCACCATCACCGACATGCCGAGGCGCTCGAGCGAGGGTTTGTAAAACAGAAAGATCCGCTCGAAGCTCGGATCGTCGGCGAGAAACTCGACAGCATACGGCTCGCCGGTCTTGCTGTTGATCAGCCGCTCGTCGCGCACCTCGTAACCCGCTTGGCGCAGCAGCAGCACGGCTTGCCGCAGATTGTTTCGATCGGCGTCCGGATTGCCGCCGACCGGATTGGTATAGGGGGTGGTGAAGACTTCCGGCGGCACTTCGTTGCGCAGCGTTTGCAGCACTTGCAGCTCCCGGCCTTGCGGAAGGCCGGTGGCGGCGAGCTCGGTGCCCTGGAAGTAACTCGCAATGCGCGTGTATTGGCCGTAGAAGAGCTGGCGGTTGGTTTCCTCGAAATCGAAGGCGTAGTTGAAGGCCAGCCGCACCCGCGGGTCCTTGAATTTGTCGCGGCGTATGTTGAAGGCGAAGGCCTGCATTTCTCCGATATTGTTGATGGGGAACTGTTCGAGGATCACGCGTTTGGCGGCGACCGCGGGAAAGTCGTAAGCCGTGGCCCAATTCTTGGCGCTGTTTTCTATCTGCCAGTCGATCGTATCGGCCTTGAACGCTTCGAGTGCGACCGTGGAATCGCGAAAATATTCGAAACGGAGCTCGTCGAAATTGTCGCGGCCGATTCGCACGTTGAGAGCGCCGGCCCAATAATCCTTCACGCGTTCATAAACCACTTCGCGCCCGGCGGAAAAACTCTTGACCCGGTAGGGACCGCTGCCAAGCGGCGGCTCGAGCATCGTCTCGGAGATGTCGCGCTTTTTGCCGATCTTGCCCGAACCCTCCCACCAGAGCTTGGGTAGAATAATGAGTTGGCCGACGATTTGCGGCAGTTCGCGGTTGCCCGCACCATCGAAGGTGAAGGTGATCTCGCGATCACCGCTCTTTTCCACCTTGGCCACATGGCGGTAGTAGGCGGCAAGCTGCGGGCTGTATCGCTTCCACGCGTTGAACGAGAAAATCACGTCTTCGGGCGTGATTGGACTGCCGTCATGCCATTTCGCTTGCGCGCGCAGCCGGTAGGAAGCCGACGTGAAGTCGTTCGGGTAACTCACGGCTTCGGCAATGAGGCCGTATTCGCTCGACACTTCATCGAGCGATTCCGCGAGCAAAGTGTCGTAAACCAGCGTTATCCCGGTGGCCAGATTGCCCTTGATGCCGGCCACCACCAGGTTGAAATTGTCAAAGGTGCCGAGCGCGATCTGCCGCACTGCGCCTCCTTTCGGCGCGGCGGCGTTGACGTAATCGAACTGCTTAAATCCTTGCGGATATTTCAGGTCGCCGTAAAGCGACACGCCGTGGCGCCAGGAAACATTCGCCGGCTTCTCCTGCGCGGCGGCGCGCGCGATCCACGGTGGTAGCGGCAGCCGCCGTGCAGCAAGCGCCAGTGCGGCGGATTGAAGCAGAGATCGGCGATTCAAGGGGTGCTCCAGTGCAGTCGATGGCGCGCGCGCGAAGCGGGCCCTGATCGAGGCCGCTGCCTTATGTGCTTTTCAATTGCGGCACCAGCGTGCCGGCCATTACCACGGCGAAATGCGCTTCACATCCGCGTGCGCGGACGCTGTGCGGCACGCACGCCTTGCTGCTATTTGGCCGGCGGGTTGGCTGGAGCAGGAGGGTTCGCCGGTGTCGGCGGATTGGCCGGAGCTTGCGGGGTCGTCGGGCCGGCTGATGTCGGCGCTTTGCTTGGACTTGTCGAAGGCGGCTGGGCTTGCGCGGTCTTCGGCAGCGGCAGCGGCTTGTCGGAGTTCGAATTCAGGTAAGCGATGACGTTGGCGCGCTGCTTCTCGCTATCGATTCCGGCAAAGGTCATCATCGTGCCTGGGACGTCGGCGCGCGGATTGGTCAGCCAAACGTTGAGCTTATCGAAGGTCCACGTGCCGTCGCCGCTCTTGGCAATCGCGGAATTCTTGAGGGCCGAGGAGTAATTGAAGCCCGGCTCAGAAGCAACCTTTCGGCCAACCACGCCATAGAGATCCGGTCCGATCTTGGCGCCCTGGCCCTTTCCGAGGTTATGGCACAACTCGCATTCCTTGGCGGTCTGGGCGCCTTGCTGGGTGGAGGCGCTGGCGAGCAGGCTCTCGATCGGCACTCCGGCGGGTGGTGCTGCCGGTCCGCTGCTCGGGGTCGTGGGCCCCTCCTGTTTCACTAGGACGATATAGCCAGGCTTGGCCGGGACGGGTGCGGCGAAAATCGTACCAGAGGCGATATGAACGGCGAGCAGCACCAGACAGGTTCCGAGCAACGCGCCAAGAACTTTGTTGAGTTCGAAGGAATCCATTGCCGAAGGGCTCCGCAGGGAGAGGGGGAGGGCGGTTCACGAATAGCCGGTTTGCCGCGGGTCTTGCAACCCGTATAACCCTGCCTTGCTGACGCAGCGATGCCTAATGTCCTCATCCTGATACCCGCCCGCATGGCCTCGACCCGGTTGCCCGGCAAGCCGCTTGCCGACATCGCCGGCGAGCCGATGATCGTGCATGTTTGGCGCCGAGCCATGGCGGCCAAAGTCGGCCCGGTGTGGGTGGCGACCGATTCGCCCGCGGTCGCCGAGGCGGTGAAAAAGGCTGGAGGGGCCGCGGTGATGACCCGTTCCGATCACGCTTCGGGTACCGACCGCGTCCATGAGGCCGCGGAGAAGATCGATCCGGGCTGCAGCGCAGAGGTTATCGCCAACGTGCAGGGCGATGAGCCCATGCTCGAACCGGCCAGTCTTGCCGCAGCGGTGGGTTTGCTGCGCGATGACGCCGTCGATATCGGCACTTTGGCCGCCGAGATCACTGAGACAAGGGAGCGGAACGATCCGAGCGTTGTGAAGGTGGTGGGCACACCCGTGACGGCGGCCCGGCTGCGGGCGCTGTACTTCACCCGCGCCACAGCGCCTTCCGGCGATGGCCCGCTCTATCACCACATCGGACTCTATGCCTTTCGTCGCGCGGCGCTCGACCGCTTCGTCGCGCTGCCACCATCGCCGCTCGAAAAGCGGGAGAAGCTCGAACAGTTGCGCGCGCTGGAGGCCGGCATGCGCATCGACGTGGCGATCGTCGATAGCGTGCCGCTCGGCGTCGACACGCCGGAGCATTTGGAAAGGGCGCGCGCTATGTTAACGAGCGCCCCATGAAGCCAGGCCGGAAGATCGCATTCCAAGGCGAACCGGGCGCCAACTCGCATATCGCCTGCGAGGAGGCGTATCCCGGCTACGAGCCGCTGCCGTGCCCGACGTTCGAGGATGCGTTTGCCGCGGTGCGCACCGGCCGGGCGGCGCTGGCCATGATCCCGATCGACAATTC
>JASHRW010000289.1 GCA_030037065.1 Xanthobacteraceae bacterium | reverse complement strand
AACCCACCATGGAAGACTGGAGCGCGCGGCAATATCTCAAATTCGAAGATGAACGCACGCGGCCGCCGCGCGATCTGTTGGCGCAGGTGCCGCTGCAGCGGCCGCGTCTGGTCGTCGACCTCGGCTGCGGGCCGGGCAACTCGACCGAGCTTCTGGTCGAACGTTATCCGCAATCCGAAATCGTAGGCCTCGATTCCTCGCCCGACATGCTGCGCAAGGCGCGCGAACGATTACCGGAATTAAAGTTCATCGAGGCCGATATCGCGACGTGGTCACCGCAGCCGCAAACCGACTTGCTGTTCTCCAACGCGGTGATGCAATGGCTGCCCGATCACAGTACGGTTTTACGCCGGCTCCTTGAACAACTGTCGCCGGGCGGCGTGCTGGCGGTGCAGATGCCGGACAACACGCGCGAGCCGGCGCTGATGTTCCAGGGCGAAGTCGGCCGCAGCGGACCGTGGCAGGATCATCCGGAAATCAAGGCTGCGTCGCGTCCCGATCTGCCGACGGTCGAGGCCTATTACGATCTGCTCAAGCCGGCCTGCAGCCGCATCGACATCTGGCACAGCGTCTACAACCACGTGATGGCGTCGCCGCAGGCGATCGTCGAATGGTTCAAGGGCTCTTCGCTGCAGCCGTTCCTGTCGCCGCTCGATGCCGCCGCGCGTGAAAAATTTCTCGCCGCTTATGGCGAAAAAATCGCCGGCGCCTATAAGCCGCGCTTCGACGGCAAGGTGCTCTTGAAGTTTCCGCGCCTGTTCATCGTGGCCGTGCGATGAAGTCGCTGGCGCTTCTGTTTTGCGCGACGTTGTTGAGCTGCACTGTTAGCATTCACGGCGCCTGTGCCGATGCCGCCTTCCAGGCCTTCCTGCAGTCGCTGTGGCCACAGGCGCAGGCGCTCGGCATCTCGCGGGTGACGTTCGATGCGGCGACGCGCGGGCTGGAGCCCGATCTCTCTCTGCCCGATCTCGTTCTGCCCGGCCGGCCGCAAAAGCCGCGGGGCCAACCGGAATTCGTCGAGACACCGGCCGATTATCTGAAAGAGGGCGCCATCGAGCGTCTCGCCGCGCAGGGCCGCAAGCTATACGCGCAGTACCGGCCGACGCTCGATGCCGTCGGGCGGCAATTTGGCGTCGATCCGACCATCGTGCTGGCGATTTACGGCCGCGAGACCGATTATGGCCGCGCGTCGGACACGCATAGTGCGATCCAGGTGTTGGCGACCCAAGCCTATCTCGGCCAGCGCAAGGACAAGTTTCGCGAAGAATTTCTGCTGGCGCTGAAAATCCTCGATGAAGGTAAAATCAAGTTTTCTGAAATGAAAAGTTCCTGGGCCGGCGCCATGGGGCTGACGCAATTCCTGCCGTCGGATTATCTGAAATATGCCGTGCATTTCGGCGGCGGTCCCGGCCCGGCCGATATCTGGCATTCAGTGCCGGATGCGCTGGCGTCGGCGGCGAAGCAACTGGTCGGCGAGGGCTGGCAGCGCGGCGTGCACTGGGCCTACGAGGTCCATCCTCCGGCCAATGTCGATTGCACGATCGGCGTTCCGCAATACACGCGGCCATTAGGCGAATGGCTCAAAGCCGGCTTCGCGCCGGCCTATGGACAAAGGCTTTCGCCTGCGGAACGCGCCGTTGCGGCCTCGCTGGTACAGCCCGCCGGCCTGTACGGTCCCTCATTCCTGGCGACCGCGAATTATTTCGCCATCAAGGAATACAATTATTCCGATCTCTACGTGCTGTTCGTCGGTCATCTTGCCGACAGCATGCTTGACCCGCGGCCGTTCGAAACGCCCTGGGGCAAGGTCGCGCAACTGCCCACTGCCGCTCTCGACCGCATGCAGCGCATCCTTACCGCGCAGGGCTATTACCACGACAAGATCGACGGCAAAGCCGGCATGCTGACGCGCGCGGCGCTCGGCGAATATCAGAAGCACAACGGATTGAAGCTCGACTGTTGGCCGACTGCCGCTGTGCTGGCGCATATGGAGGCGCAGGCGCATTGACGGCGCGCCGCGGCATTTTCACAATGCCGGCGGAGCGAACGCATCATGCAAATCATCGCCGCCGTTGTGCGTGAAAGATCGGCGCCCTTCCTCGTCGAGACTTTGGAGCTTGCCGCGCCGCGCGCGGATGAATTGATTGTCC
This sequence comes from Xanthobacteraceae bacterium, assembly GCA_030037065.1. Lineage (GTDB taxonomy): Bacteria > Pseudomonadota > Alphaproteobacteria > Rhizobiales > Xanthobacteraceae > BOG-931. The sequence continues at coordinate 7,662 of JASHRW010000289.1, read as the reverse complement.
GTGTCGTGGCGAGTGGCCTATGTCAGACCGATCTGCACGGCCGCGACGGCTATTACCCGGTGACCTCATATCCGGCGGTGTTCGGTCACGAGGGCGCCGGAATCGTTCACGCCGTCGGCGGCGCGGTGCACGACTTTGCCCCCGGCGACTACGTGGTGATGTCCTATCCGTGGTGCGGCGAGTGCGCGAACTGCCGGCGGCAGCGGCTCAACTATTGCCTCAACGCCCGCAATCTGAAGAACAAGGGGACGCGCGCCGATGGCTCGACGCTGCTCAATAAGAACGGCGCGCCGGTCTGCGGCGCGTTCTTTCAGCAGTCGTCATTCGGCACTTTCGCGCTGACGCAGGCGCGCTACGCGGTCAAGGTGCGCCGCGATGCGCCACTCGACCTCATCGGCCCGCTCGCCTGCAGCGGCCAGACCGGCGCCGGCGCCGTGCTCAACGTCTTGAAGCCAAATGCCGGCGACAGTTTCGCGGTGTTCGGCGCGGGAGCCGTCGGATTGTCGGCGCTGATGGCGGCCAAGGTCGCCGGCTGCGCGCCGACCATCGCCGTCGACGTGCACGAGCATCGGTTGGCGCTGGCGCGCGAACTTGGCGCCACGCACGCAATCAACGCCGGGCGCTGCGCCGACGTGCCGGGTGAAATTCGCCGCGCCACAGAAGGCGGCGTGCATCACGCCGTCGACACCTCGGCGGTGCCCAAAGCTTTGCGCGAAGCCATCGAGTCTTTGCTTCCGGGAGGAACATGCGTGCTGCTCGGCAGCGCCCGCGCCGGTACCGAGGCGGCGTTCGAGATGCCTTTCCTGCAGCAAGGCCGCGTGGTCCGCGGCGTTGTTCAGGGCGATAGCGTACCGCGCGAATTCATCCCCAAACTCATCGATCTGATGATGGCGGGCCAATTTCCGCTCGAGAAGATGATAAAATTCTACGAGCTGGCGGACATCAATTTGGCGGCGCAGGAATCCGCCGCCGGCATCGCCGTCAAGCCGGTGCTGCGCATGCCGCAAAATCCCGCTGGCTGAAAATCAATCGTCCCCGGGCACGGCGAGCGGCAGGTTATCGTCATCGTCCGAATAGCCGAGCGGCGTGTGTTTCTTTTTGATCGAGCCGGTAATGTCCGGCCGGCCGTAATGTTGCGCAGCGTATTGCGCGCGGGCGTGCGCGGCAGCGACCTCGCCCGGAATCGCCCTCGGCTCACAGATGTAAGGGCGGTACTTTCGCCGCATCAGGTCGACGTGAATGTGGTTGTAATGATAGACGTTGGCGCCCGGCGCCAAAACCGTAGTGAAGTCGCTGCAGGCGCCGCCCTGCACGTCGTGTAGAAAACCCTGCTCCTCCGGCGTGCCGTGCCAGCCGTACTGCACGCTGATCTTGTGGCCGTCGGCGAGATCGAATTCGGCGATGTCGAGCGCGTTGCCGAAGGCGTGTTCCGAAATGGGCGCGTTCGGATTGCCGTTGATCATCTCGCGGCAGGAATAGGAGCCGATTTGTTTGATCTCGACCACCGGCTGACGGAACCATTTGAGGGCCGCCGGTTGCACCACCTCGCTGACCCATTTGTCGAGTTCCGAAACGATGGGGCAGGCGAGCGTCGCCGCGGGTTGCAGTTGCACCGGGCCGGCGGTCGCCGCCGGCGGCGCCGGCGGGCCAAGTGGCGGGATCGGTTCGCTGCTGGGCGGTTGCGTCGGTTGCGCGCCGGGCGGCGCCGTCATCGGCCGCGGCGAGTACAACGAGGCGGGTATGTCGACCCCTGTCCCGTTGGATGCGCTGTCATCAGGGTCCGGTGCCCCCGCGTCATCGGAACTGCTTGATGCGGGCGGCATGACTCCCGGTGGTGAGAGCGACATCGGCGCGCCGGCTTGCGGGGGACCGTATTGCGGTTGTCCATACGGCGCGTTGCTGTAGCGCGGTGGCGTCGTCGTCGGCCCGTATTGCGGCGAGTTGTAGGGCTGGGGGCCATCGGACGGTGGCTCGTATTGCGGTTGCGCGTATTGTGGCCGCGGGTATTGCGGCGCGCCCGGCTGCGGAATGGGTTGCGGTGGCGGCGGTAGCGTGCTCGACTGGATCACCGGCCATTGTGGCGGCGCCGAACCGTCGGGAATCGAGCTTGGCGGTTCGATCGGTGCATCGGTGTAGCTGAGCGGCCTATTCTCGCCCAGCTCCGACACCTTGAGCGGATAATCTATTCCGCACGCGCCGGGCCCGCTGATCGTCGAGATGCGCACGCGCCCGGGAATCTCCTGCGGCACGCCGGCATTGAGGCAGGCGACTTCGGCCTCATGCCGCCACGGGTCACGCTCGGCCAATAGATAATGAGTGCAGCCGGCGACGGCGATCAACGCGGCGAGGACGACGGAGCCGACGAGATACTTACAAACTCCACGCGTCATCCGCGAACAATGCCGGCAATTCCGTTAAGGACTCTTCAACGCTTTGCCAGCGGCGCGGCGAATATCGCGTTAACCGTTCGGGGATTGGGCATCAGGCGCCGGGCATCAGTTGCCTCGCGCCTGATCCGTCAATACAGATGCCCGCACACCGGCTGGAGGATTTCCAATGCTTTCGGCGCTTGATCTTGCACGGCGCATCGAGGGCGGCGAGCTTAAGCCACGGGCCGCCCTCGACTTATGCGCAGAGGCGATCACGGCGCGCGAACAGGAGATCCGCGCCTTCGTCGCGCTCGATCTCGATACGGCGAGGCGAGCGGCCGAAGATCCTCGACTTCCGTCCACGCCACTGCGTGGCCTGCCCGTCGCGTTCAAGGACATATTCGACACCGCCGATTTTCCGACGCAGTACGGTTCGCCGATCTATACCGGCTATCGGCCGCGCGCCGATGCGACCGCCGTAGCGCTGACCCGGCGCGCCGGCGGCATCATTCTCGGCAAGACCGTCACCACCGAGTTCGCCTCGATGGTGCCGTCGTCGACGCGCAATCCGCGCAATCCCGCGCACACCCCGGGCGGCTCCTCGTCGGGCTCTGCCGCCGCTGTCGCCGCCGCAATGGTGCCGATCGCCTTCGGCACGCAAACCGCGGGCTCGGTGATCCGGCCGGCTGCATTCTGCGGCGTCGCCGGGTTCAAGCCGTCGTATCGGCTCATTCCGCTCGTGGGCGTCAAAGACGTCGCCTGGCACCTCGACACCGCGGGCCTGTTCGGTGCGGGCGTCGCCGATGTCGCGTTTGCGGCGGCGGCCGTCCTGAACCGCGATTTGCGCGTCGACCACGCCGCGCCCGCGGCGCCACGCATCGCGCTCATTCGCTCGCATCTGTCGCCGCAGGCGAGCGCGGCGATGCAAAATGCGGTCGAGACCGTTGCGCGCATCGCCGAGACGGCCGGAGCGAGCGTCGCCGAGGTGACGCTGCCGCCGCAGCTAAAAGACGCCTACCAGGCGCAATTCGTCATCCAGAACTACGAAACATTTCGCGCGCTCGCCTTCGAATACGACCGCCATCGCGACATGATCGGCAAACAATTGCGCGAGCAGATCGACCGTGCCGCCGCCGTGTCCGCCGAAGAATACGACGCGGCGCGGCGCACAGCCTCGCGCGCGCGGCGATTGCTTGCCGATGCGATGGCCGAACACGACGTCGCTCTCGCGCCATCCGCACCGGGTGCGGCGCCGGCGGGCTTGGACTCGACCGGTGATCCGGCATTCAACCGGCTGTGGACGCTGATGGGTGCGCCGTGCATCAACGTCCCGGGCTTTTACGACAACGAGCTGCCGCTCGGCATTCAGATCGTCGGCCGCTTCGGACGCGACAAAGCCGCGCTCGAAGCGGCGCTGTTTGTGGAGCGCGCGATGGCGCGCAAGCTCGGCGCCTGACGGCCAAGAACGTGCGTTTGAAAAATGGCGAGATTGCCCAACGACGCCCCGGAATCATCAAACCGGGATCATAACCGCGCCTAATTCTCTGCCGACGCTGTAAATGTCCGCGCGCGACCGCGTATCGCAATCAAACGCGTGCAGCTTTCCAAGCGCGGCAGGGTGAGGTGGGTGTGACGTTGCGGACCTGCAGCGCAAGTGTGTGTGTTGCGTAACGCGTAGGTCCCCAGACGGGGGGATCAAATGGGGGCACGCTCAGCGCTGCAGCCGCGCGGGCTGATGGCGCTTTCGGGATCGGTCGCTGTTCAATCGCATTCTGTACGGTCCAGGTGCGCCGGGCGCATCCGCGAATTTGATGCGGCATGCGTCGATCAATTCTCAGCAACGGTATCGCGGCCATTGCCTGCGCTGACATTTTTGGGACATAGCTGCCATGCCGCTGACGCGTGAGGCCTGTATCGACCTGGACGATCCGCTTGCAATCGTCGAGCGCATGGCGACCCGCAACGACTGGGAGTTCTCGCGCAGCGTGGACGACGAGATCACGCTCGCCGTCGCCGGCGAACGCACCAATTATCAGGTCTCTTTCAGTTGGATGCAGGACATCAGAGTTTTGCACTTCGCCTGCGCCTTCGAGATGAAGGTCCCGTCAACGCGACTGATCGAGGTGCGCGAACTCATCACCAACATAAACGAGCAATTGTGGATCGGCCATTTCGACGTATGGGGGCAGAATGGCCTGGTGATGTTTCGCCATTCGCTGCTGTTGACCGACGGTGTCTCGACGTCGGCGCCGCAATGCGAGGCGGTGCTCGGCGCCGCCCTTGATTCCTGCGAGCGTTACTATCCTGCTTTGCAATTCGTTGCCTGGGCGGGCAAGTCGGCGCGGGAGGCAATGGACGCGGCGATGTTCGAGACCGCGGGCGAGGCCTGACCCATGCCGGGGCCGATCGTCCAAGACGAGTTGTCTCTTGCGCTCGTCAATATCGTTACACTGGCGTTATGGACAATGCTGCCGGCGCTGCTGCTCGCGTACTGGCTGCAGTCGCTGACGTTACGGCGTACGCGGCCGGATTTTTCTCTGCGCAAATCCGAGATGGCGGAATTGAACCGGGCGCTGGCTCTTCATGAGAGCGTTTGCGGGCGGCTGAAGGAAATCGGCGAGCCGAAGCTCGACGGCTTCTGGCGCGCTCTATTCGCGCGGCCCGACGCCGATCCGCAGCGTGCCGACGAGCGCGATGATCTGGCGTCACACGCCCGCCGTTTGCGGGTCACGATCGTCGGACTGCGCCGGTTGCCGCTGCAGCGTTTGAAAACCTGGGTCCACATCGCCAGCTCGCGCTTCGCGCTCGGCCATGCAATTCTCATCCACATCGAAGCGTTGGCGCTGTTGATCTTCGCTTTGTACTTTCACGGCCATCCGGCTTCGGCGCACGAATTGAGGACCGGCGCGCCGAGCCCGCTGGTGTGGTATCCGTTCGATCCGCGGATTTTTCTCGCCAACGCCGCCGCCGCCGGCTTTGCCGTACTATCGATTCCGCTGTTCTACCTGTTGCGCCGCAGACGCCTGCGCCGCGAGTACGGATTGGAATTCTCCATGCTCAAGGAGTTGGCCGAAAGCGGACCGGACCGGAAGATCAAACAGCCACAAGCCGAGCCGGCCGACAGCGACATGTCGGTGGAATGCAATTCGGCCGCGCCGAATCCCGAAGACGGCTGGTCCGTCATTCTCGGAGTACCGCAACCGGCAACGATGGAGCAGGTGAGGGAAGCCTATCGGGCGCAGATCAAGCGGAACCACCCGGACCGCGTCCACGATATGTCGCCCGCGATCCGCAAGTGCGCCGAGGCGGAAACACAAAAACTCAACGCCGCTTACCGGCAGGCGATGGCGTCGGTGAACTGACGTTTCGCGGCGGTGTAGGCTTCGTGGCAGGTCACCACTCATTCTGCGGCGGTGCGTGCGCCGACCGGATCGTAGTTAAGGATTGGCGCCAGCCATTTCTCGGCTTGTTCGGCCGTCCAGCCTTTGCGCGCCGCGTAGTCCGCGACCTGATCGCGCTCGATGCGGCCGACGCCGAAATAATAAGAGTCCGGATGGCTGAAATAGAATCCGCAGACCGACGCGCCGGGCCACATGGCGAAGCTTTCGGTCAGCTTGACGCCGATCGCCTGCTCGCAATCGAGGAGTTTGAACAGCGTGGCTTTCTCACTGTGGTCGGGTTGCGCCGGATAACCGGGGGCGGGGCGGATGCCGCGATAGCGTTCGGCGATCAGCTCGCTGTTGCTCAAAGCCTCGTCGGCCGCATAGGCCCAAAATTCCTTGCGTGCGCGCTGGTGTAGCCGTTCGGCGAGCGCTTCGGCCAGCCGGTCGGCGAGCGCCTTGGCCATGATCGCCGAATAATCGTCGTTGGCGCCCTTGAAGCGTTCGACCACGGCTTCCTCGCCGATGCCGGCGGTCACCGCGAAGGCGCCGATGTAGTCGGCAAGGCCGCTGGCCCGCGGCGCGATAAAATCGGCCAGCGCCAGGTTGGCGCGGCTGTCGCGCCGCGCAAGCTGCTGGCGCAGCGTGTGCAGCACCGCCACCGGCTGACGCCGCGTCTCGTCGGCGAACAGCAAGATGTCGTCGCCTTCACTGTTGGCCGGATAGAAGCCAAACACGGCGCGGGCGCGGAACCATCCCTTGGCCGTCAGCCGCGCCAGCATGTCCTGCGCATCGGCGAAAAGCTCGCGCGCCGCTTTGCCGATAGCGGTGTCGTCGAGGATCGCCGGATATTTGCCTTTCAGCTCCCAGGTGGCGAAGAACGGCGACCAATCGATATAATCGACGAGTTCGGCGATCGGAATTTTGCTTAACGCGTGCGTGCCGATCTGCCGGGGCGACGGCGGCACGTAGCTGCCCGACCAATCGAGCCGCAGCGCGTTGGCGCGTGCATCGTCAAGCGACAGGCGTTTCTTGTTCTGCTCGCCGCGCGCATGCGCGGCGGCGATGCGCGCATATTCGGCGCGGATGTCGTCGATGGTGTGCTGCTTCGCCTCGCGCGACAGCAGCGACGATACCACGCCGACGGCGCGGCTCGCGTCGTTGACATACACCGCCTGGCCGCGCCGGTAATTCGGATGGATCTTGACTGCCGTATGGGTGCGGCTCGTGGTGGCGCCGCCGATCAAGAGCGGCAGCTCGAAGCCCTGGCGCTCCATCTCTGCCGCCACGTGGCACATTTCGTCGAGCGACGGCGTGATCAGCCCGGAGAGACCGACAATGTCGGCCTGCTCGGCGATGGCGGCCTGCAAAATCTTCTCCGCCGGCACCATGACGCCGAGATCGACCACGCTGTAATTGTTGCACTGGAGCACGACGCCGACGATGTTCTTGCCGATGTCGTGCACGTCGCCCTTGACGGTGGCGAGCACGATCTTGCCGTTCGAAGAGGTGTGCGCGCGGCCGTCGCGCTCCTGCTCCATGAACGGCATTAGATGGGCGACCGCTTGCTTCATCACCCGCGCCGATTTGACCACCTGCGGCAGGAACATGCGGCCGGAGCCGAACAGATCGCCGACCACGTTCATGCCGTCCATCAGCGGGCCTTCGATCACGGCGAGCGGTCGCGGCGCCTTCTTGCGCGCTTCCTCGACATCGGTCTCGATGAAATCGGTGATGCCGTGCACGAGCGCATGGGCAAGGCGCTTTTCCACCGGCCACTCGCGCCACGAAAGATCGGCCTCCTTTTTTTCCTTGCCGTGGCCACGATGCCGCTCGGCAAGCGCAAGCAGCCGCTCCGCCGCGTCGGCGCGGCGGTTGAGCACGACATCCTCGCAAGCCTCGCGCAGCTCGCG
>JASHRW010000288.1 GCA_030037065.1 Xanthobacteraceae bacterium | reverse complement strand
CCCATCAAGTCGAGCAGCCGCTTCTGCCGTCTGCGCGCAATAAACTCCTGCAGCGCCTTGGTCACCGCGGCCTTTTTGGTGCGTTCGCCGCTGACTTCGAGCGCGCGTTCGATAAGTGCGGGATCGATCGACAGATTTGTCGCCATGTGTGAAACTCCACACATAACGTGACACAGAACGAAGGCTTATGCAATCGGGGCGCGGACGCATCGTCGCGTCTTGCGCCTTCAAAACAATCCGATGATTGAACCTAGTGCGCTTAGAATGGCCGCCGCGCCTGTCCATTTGGCGGCCTTTGCATTGAGCGTGCCCGCCTTGCCTATCGAAACCTCCACGTTGAGAATGTGAAGCTCGGGGGCGTCGCTCATCGACTGCGGCAATTCGGACGGGTACTCGCGGCTACCGAGAAGCCAATATCTTGCTGCCACAATCGCGCTTACCAATCCTGCTAGAGCGAAAAGGAAAGCTGCGATCCTGGTCAGAGCCATGACAGCGTGCCGCCTTATCGCGCAGCGTCGCGTTGCCGCTCGGTTGCTTGAATGCTGGCAAAGATTTTTTGAGTTTCAATTTGCGCTTCCTGTTCAGTCAATTCGCCGCGATCTATTTTGGCCGCCACTTCAAGGCGCTTCGCAGCAAAGTATTCAATAAGGTCCATGTATCTGTAGTGCGTCGCATTAAATGCTTGGAGCATCGCCGGATTAGAGCATTGCACTGACGCCGCGTGCGACGGCAGTTGACCGCTCAATCGCTTCGCTTTGCATTCCTCTGCCGCCTGCACAGTAATCTTGAGCGCCTGTTGCAGCGGGTTTTCAGTCGCGGGCAACGGAGCGCCCATTTCGGTAAGCTTGCGCTGTGCATTGAGCGCCCGCTGGTGTTCCCTGACGTTCTCTTGTTGTGTCGCTTCAACTCGTTGCGCCATTATTTTCGCCGCTGTGCATCGTCCGGCCAACTCGATACTTTGCGGCAAAGATTTATTCTCAATGGCATCCGCTTGCAGGCAGACGATAGTCGCATTCCGCTTAAACTGTTCTAGCGTTCCGCAAGTGCCATTGATGCAACAAGTCCCGCTCGGCATACACGGCGGGGGCGACTGTGCAATGCAAGGTAACAGCGTTCCTAAAAGGAATCCTATCGCTGAGAGCCAATATAACGTTGCGCGCATGGGCGGTCACTCCCAATGGCGGACTATAGCTTGATCGATAGCAGTCCGACAATGCGCGCCGCAACCTGCGGTCAATGGGCTAGTGGCGAGCCTGCCGGCGCGGACGCGAGCGCGGCCGCACGCGCGCACGCTTACCAAACAACAAACGCGGCGCGGTGATCGCGGGCAACGCCGCATGGACCACCATCTTCTGCGCTGATGCGCTACGGATGATCGCCCTCACCCGCCTCATTTCGCTGCGCTCATTCGGCGGCCTCTCCCGCAAGCGGGAGAGACGAATTTTTTGTTTAAGCCGCCTTCTTGGCCTTTTCCGCCAGCCCGGCGAGTGCGCGTAGGATGCCGGCGGCGCCGCGAAGGCGGGCCTTCGGTGTTTCCCATTCGTCGAAAAACACGACTTTCATGTCCGGGCGCACGCGGGCGCCTTCGGGATGCTTGGCGATGTATGAAATCAGTCCGTCGGGGTTGGCAAAAACATTATCGCGGAAAGCCAGCACCGCGCCCTTCGGCCCGACCTCGATCCTCTCGACATTGGCGCGCCGGCATAGCGCCTTGATGGCCACCACCTGCAGCAAATACTCGACCTCTTCGGGCAGCGGGCCGAAGCGGTCGACCAGTTCGGCAGCGAAGGCCTCGATTGAGCGGTCGTCCTCGATCTCGGACAGCCGCCGGTAAAGCGACAGCCGCACCGGCAGATCGGTGACGTAGTCCTCGGGAATGAGCACCGGCGTGCCGATGGTGATCTGCGGCGACCATTTTTCCGCGATCGGCGCGCTGATGCCGGCTTTCAGGCTGGCCACCGCCTCCTCCAGCATTTCCTGATAAAGCTCGTAGCCGACTTCCTTGATGTGGCCGGACTGCTCTTCGCCGAGGAGATTGCCGGCGCCGCGAATGTCGAGATCGTGGGACGCGAGCTGGAAGCCGGCGCCGAGCGTGTCGAGCGATTGCAGCACTTTCAGCCGCCGCTCGGCGGCCGGCGTGATCTTGCGCTTGGCCGGCAGAGTGAGCAGCGCGTAGGCGCGCAGCTTCGAGCGGCCGACGCGGCCGCGCAGCTGATAAATCTGCGCCAAGCCGAACATGTCGGCGCGGTGCACGATCAGCGTGTTGGCGTTGGGAATGTCGAGGCCGGATTCGACGATGGCGGTGGACAAGAGCACGTCGAACTTGCCGTCGTAAAACGCGCTCATCACATCTTCGAGCATGGTCGATGGCATCTGGCCGTGGGCGACGGCGACCCGCACCTCGGGCACATTCTTGTCGAGGAAGGATTTGGTCTCGGCCAAATCCTCGATGCGCGGGCAGACGTAGAACGATTGCCCGCCGCGATAGCGCTCGCGCAGCAGCGCCTCGCGCACCACCACCGGATCGAACGGCGAGACGAAGGTGCGCACCGCGAGCCGGTCGACCGGCGGCGTGGCGATGATCGACATTTCGCGCACGCCGGACAGCGCGAGCTGCAAGGTGCGCGGGATCGGCGTGGCGGTGAGCGTGAGCACGTGCACCTCGGCGCGCAACTGCTTGAGCTTTTCCTTGTGCGACACGCCGAAATGCTGCTCCTCGTCGACGACGATGAGTCCCAGGTCCTTGAACCTGACGGTCTTGCCGAGCAGCGCGTGGGTGCCGATGACGATGTCGATGGTGCCTTCGGCAAGGCCCTTCTTCACGGTCGCCAGCTCTTTGGCCGAGACGAGTCTTGACGCTTGCGCGACGTGGACTGGATAGCCTTTGAGTCGGTCGGAGAACGTCTTGAAGTGCTGGCGCGAGAGCAGCGTGGTCGGCACCACCACGGCGACCTGCTTGCCGTTCATCGCGGCGATGAAGGCGGCGCGCAGCGCGATCTCGGTCTTGCCGAAGCCGACATCGCCGCAAATCAGCCGGTCCATCGGCCGCCCGGCGGAAAGGTCGTTGTTAACGGCAGCGATGGCGGCGTCCTGGTCGTCGGTCTCTTCGTAGGGGAAGCCGGCACAGAACTCGTCGTAGAGGCCGGCGCCGACGGCGAGTTGCGGCGCCTCGCGCAATTGCCGTTCGGCGGCGACTTTTATCAGCTCGCCGGCGATCTCGCGGATGCGGTTCTTCATCCGCGCCTTGCGCGCCTGCCAAGCGGTCGAGCCGAGACGGTCGAGGTCGACGTGGGTGTCCTCGGAGCCGTAGCGGGACAGAAGTTCGATGTTCTCGACCGGCAGAAACAGCTTGTCGCCGCCGTGATAGTGGATTTCCAAACAATCGTGCGGCGCGCCGGCGGCTTCGATGGTGCGCAGGCCGACGAAGCGGCCGATGCCGTGATCGACGTGCACGACAAGGTCGCCAGCGGCGAGACTTGTCACCTCGGCGATGAAGTTTTCCGCGCGCTTGATCTGGCGCCGCGGGCGAACGAGGCGCTCGCCTAAAATGTCTTCTTCGGTGATGACGGCCGTGTCGGCAGTCTCGAAGCCGGATTCGATGCCGAGCACGGCGAGCGCCGCCTGCACGCGCGGCAAGGCCAAAGCCTGCGGCCAGGAGGCGACGTTCGCGAGATTGTGCAGGCCGTGCTCGGCCAGCACATGGCCCATGCGCTCGCGCGAGCCTTCGCTCCACAGCGCGATCATCGTGCGCTTGCCGGAGGCTTGCAGCGCTTCGACGTGTCCGGTCAACGCCTCGAACACGTTCTTGCCCGGCTCGCTTCTTTCCGCGGTGAAGTTTTTCCCGACGCGGGCGGCGACGTCGATCGAGTCGGCCGTGCCTTCCGGCGCGGCGAAGGGCGACAGCCGGGCGAGCGCGGATTTTTCCAAACGTGCGCGCCATTCGGCTTCGGCGAGGTAGAGCCGCTCCGGCTGCAGCGGTTTGTACGGCGCACCCCCGCCGTCGCTATCGAGCGCCTCCTTGCGGGCCTGAAAATAGTCGGCGATCTGCGCGATGCGCTCGTGCGCGGCTTCCTCGGCGAGCGGTTCGAGGATGATGGGGGTGGTGGGCAATTGCCTCTCACCTCTCCCCGTCGGGGAGAGGTCGACGCCCGAGCGACGCGAGGACGTCGGGTGAGGGGGTGCCGACCGAGAGGTTCGATCCCCCTCACCCGGCTCGCGCTGCTCACCGACCTCTCCCCCCTGGGGAGAGGTGAAAGCCGGTCTGTCGAGGTAATCGAACAGCGTGTCCATGCGCTGGTGGAACAGTGGCAGCCAGTGCTCCACGCCGGGGTAGCGGCGGCCCTCGCTCACCGCCTCGTAGAGCACGTCGTCCGGCGCAGCGGCGCCGAAGGCCGCCACATAGCCGGTGCGGAACGTCCGGATCGTGTCGCTGGTAAGCTGAAACTCGGCAATAGGGACGAGATCGAGGGCGCGCAGGTCGGCGTTGG
>JASHRW010000287.1 GCA_030037065.1 Xanthobacteraceae bacterium | reverse complement strand
CTTGCCATGCCTTACGATGGCCTAGAAATACTCTGGTCCACACTCGCCCTCCGATCGCCAGCCCAATCAACACCGCCCCCGCCCAAACCATCGCTTCGGGCACGACCGAGCCATCATTCCAGGATGTGCCGTGAAAAAGAATGATCAGGGATAAGCCGACGGCGACAACACGGAGGCTCCCGATGCGCCGGCGCCGCTGTCGTCTCAGGTCGTCGTCGATCTTGCCCACGACCATGTCACCGTTGATCTCGCCCGAGGTATGGACACGCAACGAACCGCCTTCGTAGACTCAACTCCGTCAAGGCCTGCTGGCGATCGGCGCTGCCACAGCTGTGCCAGTGGGGCTAGCGGATCAATCTATGCAGCCAAATCCACTGGCTTGGCGCCTCTCTAATCCATGTTTCGATCATGTCGAAAATCGTCTGCATGGCAGCCTTAACGTCGATCCTGCCCGTTGGCTCGCGAGGAAGCTGCAGCGGCCCGACGATTTCGAATCGGTAACGCTGATCCGGCAAACGGACGACGTGTGCACCATAGACCGGCCAGTTGCCGATGCCGGCCAGCAGCGCCGGCACCGGATTTACTCGGCACATCCGACCGAAAAAACTGACCTCAATGCCTCGCGCGTAATATTGGTCGACCAGCAATCCGACCAGCATTCCATCGCGGAGCGCACGCAAAATCTCTTGCGGTGCGGCGGGGCCCACTTCGATCTGACGAGCGGCAAATTTCGTCCGCCGCCGCTGCAGCTCTGCGGCAATCGCCGTGCTCGGTTGGCGCTTGTACAGCACGGCTATCTCGAACCCCGCCGCGCGGGCAGCCATCGCGGGAACCTCCCAGTTACTGAAATGCGCGGCAATCATGATCGCGCCGCGCCGCTCTCGTGCAATGCGGCGCATCGCCTCCGCGGTGCCCTCATCCATGATGACTTGGCCCGCCAGCGGCGTTTCGGGTGAGAACTGCATCAATTCCGAAAAGTGCCCGTATTCACCAAACATTCGCCCGAGGTTATCCCACATGCCGCGTACGATTGCGCGAACTTCGCGCGAACTCAGTGTCGGAAACGCAGCCCTCAACTGTCGCCTTGCGTAACGATTGCCCCCGAGCACACAGCCGACGTTACGCAGCACCGCCGCGCAAATGGATGCGCTTACTTTGCGCGGCAGCCGGCTTAAGCAGCCAATGACGCACAATGCGACGGGACCGTACATTCGCGGCCCAAGCGCCTCTCGATATTCATCGACAATGAAATTAATCGCCGGCCTGGCGGAGACGGCGCGCCGCTCAAATTCTTGTATAAATGGGATGTAGTTTGGCGTTCGATCTTCCGTCCGCGTAAGCGACAAACGGTGTCCCGCACTCAGCTTAAACATTTGTCGGCCGCCCCGCACGATGCAGGCCCAGTAAGAGCGCGACGAGCCGAGGCGACGCTCTTTGAACACCTCGATTTTCGCGATCTCGTCAAAATGTATTTTCGTCGTGCCGAATGGCTCACGGCGCGCAAGCCCGTCCTCTCCGAGTTCAAACTCGAAGATGGGTTGGAAGAGGCGCGGTCGGCATGAATATCTCATCCAGCCTGCCTGCTGACCCATAGTGTCTGGCGTAGGAACAAGCATCGTTTTCGTGAACTAGCTCAACGGTATTCTGACAGACGGTCGGTTCGCGTGGGGAAAAAGCGTAAATGAGCGTGATGATCGAGCATGCTATTCCGCCGCCGCCGGCGAATTTTCGATAGATGCGCCTTTTCCAAATTGCGAATAGAAAAAATTCGCATAGCGATTGCCTTGGCGGAGCAACGCCTCATGACGACCGGATTCGACCACGGTCCCATTTTCAATCACGTAGATCATGTCAGCGTGCGTAACGGTATAGAGACGATGGGCGATCACCAGGGTCGTGCGGTCTTCATACAGGCGCCGGATCGCGGCCTGGACGTACCGTTCTGACTCGCTGTCCAGCGATGCCGTCGGCTCGTCGAGCAAGATGATCGGCGCCTGGCGAATCAGAGCGCGCGCGACAGCGATGCGCTGTCGCTGTCCGCTTGAAAGCTGCAGGCCATGCTCGCCGACGGGGGTGTCGTAACCGGAGGGAAATTGGCTGATGAATTCGTGCGCATGGGCGGGGCGAGCCGCGGCGATGATCTCCTCATCACTCGCATCAATCCGGCCGTAGGCGATGTTCTTACGGACTGAGCCGCGGAATAGGAAGATGTCTTGTCCGACATACGCGATCTGCTCGCGCAATGATTTATCCGATACGCGGCCGATACTTTGCCCGTCAATCGTAATATCTCCACCACCCTGTACGTTGTAAAAACGCAGCAGCAGATTGAAAATCGTTGATTTGCCGCCACCGGATGGTCCAACCAGCGCCGTCACCTGGCCCGGCTCGGCACTCAGCGACAGGCCGCGCAGCACGGGCTCGTTCGGCCGGTAAGAGAAGTTGACGTTGCGCAGCACGATGCGGCCGCTGTCGACCTTGAGCGCCGGCTTGCCACTCTCAGCGGACCGATCCGGCAGATCGAGGACTTCAAGCAAAACCCTCACGCCTACCAGCGCTCCGCTCAGATCGACATTAAGGCGAGCGAGCCGCTTTCCTGGCTCGTAAGCCAACAAAAAGGCGGCTATGAACGAAACGAATTCGCCCGGTGCTCCACTTTGAAAAATGACGCGATAGCCGCCGTACATCAATACCAGGCCTATCGCTGCGCCAGCCAGGGCTTCCATCAGGGGCGTCGAGCGATTCGTTACCCTGGCAAGCTTGTCGGCGGCCTGTTGCACGGCGGCCACGCTCTCCTGCAAACTGCGGCGCATCTCTCCCTCGAGCCCGAGCGCCTTGACCACTCGCACGCCCTGGACGGTCTCCTGCAGAGTCTCCAGGACCGAGGTGCTGCCGCCGTATCCCTTTTGAGCAAGTTGGCGTACCCGCCTGATCAGGTGCCGCACGGTCAGCACCGCTGGTGCCATTACGAGTAGGCCGATCAGGGATAGCCCGGGGCTCCGCACGAACATGACTACAATGAGACCGATCAAGGTCAGCACGTCGCGGCCAATAGAGGTGATCAGGATGGCGAGCACGCTCGAAACCGAACTTGCGCCATAGGTGATGCGTGCGCTGAATTCCGAGGAATGACGATTGCCGAAGAAAGCAACATCTTGGCGCAGCAGTTTGTCGAATAGTCGGCACTGATTTTCGGCAGTAATCTCGTTGCCGATTTGCGCCATCGTCACCGCCTGGGCGTAGCTGGCAATCCCCTTTAGGGCGAAAAGCAGCATGGTGGCGCTGGAAATGGCGACAACGCCCGGGAAATTGCGGGCGATGTAGGCCTGGTTAATGGCGGATCCAAGCAGATAGGCGCACGTCGACACGCAAGCGGCGCCGACGACCATCCACGCTACCGCGGTCGCATACCGCTTCCAGTAGCGTCTGCCATAATCCTGTAGCAGGCGCTTAATCAGTACAGACGTTGCGTCCGGATAGGAAGGAAACCTACTCTTGAGGGCATTCAACATAGCGATGCCGCGGAGCCCTCATACGGGTCGACACTCAGCATAACGCCAATGCCGGAGGTACGGCAACGACTATCGGTTTGGGACTCGGCGAAGCAATTTCCTCGCACCCTGGCACGAACGGCCACAATCTTGGTAACGCAACGTTCCATTACTTCAATATCGAATTCAATCAGATCAACACTACCAAACCAATCGCCATGGTCAAAATGATTGCGCTGCCGACGAGGCCGCTGTGCGGCGCTTCCGGAAAGCCGACCAGCCAACGCGGGGCTTTATAGTCGATGTAAAGCCGCGTTAATTCAATGCAGAGTATCGCTGTCGCATGCAGAACAATCGGTAGCCAAAGACTTCGTCCGCCGATCACATAAGCCAATCCGAACAGGCAACCAGCGGTGAAAAAGCCGTAAATACCCTGCCCGACCGGCTTGCGTCGAGGCGGCTTTATGAAGTGCACCAGCGAGAAAGCGAGTGAGCTCACGATGATCGCGGCTGCCGAAGAAGCATACGATTGCGGCAAGGATCGAAGCAACTGCTCCAGCAGCGTTCCGCGAAAGACTGCCTCCTCGAAAGTTGCCAACGGCAGCGGCGTCAAAAATCGGCAAAACAGTTTGAACCGACGGGTCGCTCGATTGAACTTTGGGGCGATTTGCAACCATCCCGCCTTGATGCAGAGCGAAAAAAAAAGACAGAACGGGAAAAACATGATTGAGAAAGCAACCGCGATCTGGCGCCATGGAACGGGAAGCGGAAAGAGCTGATGCAGCAGATTCAGCGGACTGATTCCAAGCGCGAGCGGTGTCCCGACAAAGATGATGATCCATGACACTTGGATCATCACTTGACCCGTCAAACGCATCAGCGATTGCCGAGTCGTGTATTGCAGCGGCCATGCCAAAGGCTCGCCGATAAGCGTGAGTGCGACGCTCTGAACCGCCCAGAGCACGCACAATGCGAATGCGGCAACCCCGAGCGCAATCAGTATGTTCATGCCGTGCCGGAGGCGTTGGAGCCAGCGCGCAGGAAACGCGACCAGCGTTTGTCGAGCCAGAACAGCCAGTTTTCCGGGTTGGCGCGCAGTTTATCCTCGAACCAAACGCACCAGTCCTGAGCGTTCGCGCGAATGGCGCCGGCACGATCTCCCGCCTCCTGAGAGGGGGCAACGTATTCCCAGCGAACCACCACGCACGAATCCGATTGCCAGCTAAAATAGGGCCGCAGCATCGGCGACCGGGCTGCAATCGCAATGGCAAATGCTCCGCCATGCAGCCTCGCGGCCCGTCCAAAAATTTGTACCTCAACGCCTTGTCCGGAATCGGTCAACAAATCCGGCGTGATACAGAGGACTTTGCGCTTTTTCAGAATATTCAAATACGCGACGGCGTCCTTGATCGTGGATGCTTGGGTTGGACGCAGCACGATTTCGGTACCCAATGCATTATACCATTGCAGCTTGCGCTTCATGCGTTCCCCAGTCGGAGCCTGGCGCACCAGAAGCGCCATTGGATGCCTGCGGTTGACGGCTGCGGCGACAAGCTCGTGGCCTGACCAGTGAGGCGACACGATCACAACGCCGCGTCGTTGGGCAACGGCATCATCGAGAAGCTCAACAGTTTCGTCGAATTTCACTTCATCCAGAATGGGTGCCGATTCGACCCCGTGGTGGAATGTCGATAGCGTATTGCCCAGGAACCAACCGAGACGGCGAAAATATAGGCTATCCGAGCGGGCGGGCACGGCGGAACCAAATGCTAGTCTCATATTCTCGCGAACTCGCCGCCGCAGGACGGGAATGACGCCGGCGAATTCAACCGATGAACGGACAGCCCGGTGCTGTTGCTCGATCGAGAGCCGCGCGGTTGCACGTATGGTCTGTCGAATAGCCAATTGGGTGAGAGCGCGGCCAAGCCGGATGGCAGAAACCTTCATGGCTGCTCTCCCGCCAGTCCTGACAATATTTGGGTCGCCGCTATGGTATCAGACAATCTGTCTGCGATGTGGTGGGCCCGGGAGGATTCGAACCTCCAACCAAGCGGTTATGAGCCGCTAGCTCTGACCATTGAGCTACGGGCCCGCGCGGCACGTGGACGAACGCAACGCGTGCCGGCGATATATAGCAGCAAATGGGAAAATCCGTGCTACCCTTGCCTGCTCAGCAGAAACACCGCCTGCTCGCCGAACAAATTCCAGAACCACCACGGCATTTTCAGGCGCATCTGCCTGCCCCAAGCATTGAGCGCCACCGCCTGATCCATGCGCGCGCCGATCGTGTGGCAGAGCTGGACGAAATCCTTGATGCTGCAGAAGTGGATGTTCGGCGTTTCGTACCACGCATAGGGCAGATTATCGGTGCGCGGCATGTGGCCGCCGAGCAGGATTTGCAGGCGGATGTTCCAGTGGCCGAAATTCGGGAACGACACGATGGCGTGACGGCCGATGCGCAGCATGTGCTCGAGCACGGCGCGCGGCTGCCGCGTCGCCTGCAGCGTCTGCGACAGGATGACGAAGTCGAAGGCGTCGTCGGGATAATCGGCGAGATCGGTGTCGGCGTCGCCCTGGATCACGGCAAGCCCCTTGCCGACGCATTCGTTGACGCCCTCGCGCGACAGCTCGATGCCGCGGCCGTCGACGCCGCGCGTCTCCA
>JASHRW010000286.1 GCA_030037065.1 Xanthobacteraceae bacterium | reverse complement strand
GAGACTCCCTCATGAGCGAATTGCTGGAGGTCGATAATCTCGGCAAACGCTTCGGCGGCTTTGTCGCGCTGGACGGCATCTCGCTTTCCGTACCGGCGGGCGAGCGCTTAGGACTGATCGGCCCCAACGGATCGGGCAAGAGCACGCTGGTCAATTGCATCTGCGGGACGCTGCGCAACGAGCAGGGTTCGGTGCGTTTTGATGGCCGCCGGCTCGACGGGCTGCCCGCACACCGGCGCACCCATCTTGGGCTTGCCCGCAGTTTCCAGCTGCCGCGACCGTTCGTCAGCCTGAGTCTCGTCGACAATATTCGGATTCCGCTGCTTTACACTGTGTCCGCGCGCGGAACTCATCACGCGGCGGACCATATTGAGGACCATTGCCACGGGTTGCTGCGCCAAGTCGGCCTCGAAGCCAAGGCGCGGCGGCTGCCGCGTGACCTCACGCAAGTCGAAATGCGCAAGCTCGAACTGGCGCGCGCGATGGCGGCGGAGCCGAAGCTGCTGATCGCCGACGAAGCCATGGCAGGGCTGACGCACTCGGAAATCGAGGACATTTTGGCGCTGCTCGTGCGCTTGAACGAACAGGGCGTCACCGTCATTCTGATCGAGCACATCATGAGCGCGGTGATGAGCTTTTCGCGCCGCTTGGTGGTGCTGGTCTCCGGCCGCAAGATCGCCGACGGCAAGCCCGAAGACGTGATGCGCGACCCCGAAGTGGAGAAGGCATATCTTGGCCAATAGCCTCACGCTGTCCGGCGTTCATGCCGCCTATGGCGCGGTGCGCGTGATCGACGACGTCTCGCTGAAAGTCGGCGGCGGCGAGACCGTGGCGTTGCTTGGCACCAACGGCAACGGCAAATCGACCTTGATGAAATGCATCATGGGCATCGTGCGCCCGAGCGCCGGATCGATCGTTGCCGAAATCGACGGCATTCACCACGACCTCACCGGCCGCACCACCGAGGAAATCGTCGATTTTGGCATTGCGCTTGTGCCCGAGGGCCGCCGGCTGTTCCCCAAGCTCACGGTCGAGGAAAACCTCCTGCTCGGCGCCTTCCGCCGCACGGCGCGGGCGGAACTCAAGCGCAATCTCGAAGTTTGTTTCGAAACCTTTCCACGGCTTGCCGAACGCCGCGCGCAGTTGGCCGGCAGCATGTCGGGCGGCGAGCAGCAAATGCTGGCGCTCGGCCGCGCACTGATGCTTGCGCCCAAAATTCTTTTGGTCGATGAACCCTCGGTCGGCCTCGCTCCGATCCTGGTCAGCCGCACCATCGATGCAATCGCCGAGATGAAAGCCCGCTACGCGCTCACCGTGCTGATGGCCGAACAGAACTTCAACCAGGCCATTCGCATCGCCGACCGTGGCTATGTCATCGTCCACGGCAAGATCGCTTTCGAAGGCCGCTCGGCCGACGAACTCAACAACAACGACTTGATCAAGAAGTTTTATCTGGGCTTGTGACGAAGCCTCGTCCGCTCTCCCGCGCAAGCCCCCTGCCCCGCTTCGCCCTGGATGAAGAATTGCGCTATTGCTGACAGGCGGACACCCACTCGCCTTCGACCGTGCTTTTCGAATCGGGCATTGGCTGTCCCGCCATGGATGCTTTGCTCTCCACCGAGCCGGTGTAGTGGTGCGGGCCGTCGAAGTTGAATTGCCCGGTCAGTTCCATGTCGAGCTGGCCCTTGCAGACCAGATGCCAGCTGAGCTTCTTGCCGTCGAAGCTGCGCTGCATCGGCGCGCAGGTGGAATTGATCGTGTTTGCGATCGGCGAGAAGGTCGCCGGAAGGTCCGCCACCTGGTCCGCCGTCAGGCATTTGGCCGACTGATGGGGCGGCCCCGTCATCCCGCCGGTCTTGACGATGGTGGTGATTTTCCATAGGCCGGCTTCGATGCCGTCGGCGAAGGCGATCGAGGCCGTGAATGCCAAGAGGGCGGCGATAGCGGCGGGCAGCGCAACGCGAGTGTATGGCGACATGCTTTCCTCGTGATCCTTCGGACAACGAGCTTACGCGAACGCGGAGCCCAGGCGAAGGCTTGGCCACTCGAACCGCGGGGAAAGTCGTGCCCGCCCGTTAACCGCCCAGTAACCATATACCCGGCACATTTTGCCGAGGAGGCGTAACCGTTTCCACCGCACACTCGAGGGCCATCCTTGGACGCGAGCGCGGCTCCGCTCTTCCGTGCCGGCGGCCCACCAGCCGCAGCGCAGAGCTTTGAACCACGCGACCGCAACCGACGGAGCCAGTCGACCGGCATGACCGACGCATCTTCGGCGCAGGAGGGCGACACGACGCTGTCGCGCCTTGCCGATCTGGGCACCATGCTCCGGCGCAGCGACATTGCGCTCGCCGTCGGCATGATGGCGATCCTCTTGGTGCTCATCCTGCCGCTGCCGCCACTTCTGCTCGACTTCTCGCTCGCCATTTCGATCACTTTCTCCGTGCTGATCCTGATGACGTCGCTGTTCATCCAGGCGCCGCTCGAATTCTCCGCCTTCCCGACCGTGCTGCTGATCTCGACCATGCTGCGCCTTGCGCTCAACCTCGCCTCGGCGCGATTGATCCTCGCCCACGGCCACGAAGGCACCGCCGCCGCCGGCCACGTCATCCAGGCGTTCGGCAATTTCGTCATGGGCGGCAATTTCGTCATCGGCATCATCGTCTTCACCATTCTGGTGATCGTCAACTTCGTGGTGATCACCAAGGGCTCGGGACGCATCGCCGAAGTCGCGGCGCGCTTTCACCTCGACTCGATGCCCGGCAAACAGATGGCGATCGACGCCGACCTTTCCGCCGGGCTGATCGA
>JASHRW010000285.1 GCA_030037065.1 Xanthobacteraceae bacterium | reverse complement strand
GCGGTCGCGCTCAACATCCTGCACGCTGCGCTCGCCTGTCACACCGGCATGGCGACGTTCGCCGAAGCCGGCGTTTCCGACAAAGCCGAAGAAAGCGCCGCGCCAGGGGCGAAAGCGACCGGATAGATCCGTTTTCATGAACGCAACGCCTGTTCGCTTTGGCAGCAGCAGACATCGCCAACCACAGCCATGGCCGCCGCTTTTTTGGCTGCCGTCAGCCTGGCTCTGCTGACGGACTGCCGGAGTGGGCTGATCATCCACCCCTTTGCATTTCCTCTTTGTTTCAATTCTTTAAAGATCATTAAGGCGCATTAACAGAACAGCAAAGGCTTTGCGGTATCTGTTCAAGGGCGGCAATTCATTTATTTTTGGACGCGTTATGACGCTCTTGGCAGAAACATCCGGTCTTGAATTACGTGCACCATCGGCGGCGCCGAAGCCTGTTGGCCGAGTGACCGCCGTCACCGGCTCAAAGGTAACCATCGAACTCTCAAGGTCCGCGGCGAACGACAGTGGCGCGACGGTCGGCAAGTTCATGGCAGTGGCAACGGCTGGCGGTCTCATTGTCGGGCTGATTACCGAGATCAATGAACAGATGTTGAACTCGGCTGATAGGACGCAAACGTTCCGCAATGTTGCCGAAATAGACCTCATCGGCGAAATCCATAATCAGGCCGCCAGCCCGCAATTTGGGCGCGGCGTGTCGCAATACCCGAATATCGGCGACCCGGCGGTCATGCTGACCGAAGCTGAATTGCGTTTGATCTACGGTTCCGCAAACGGCGATCGCGTCGCCATCGGGCATTTGCAGCAGAATCCAAACGTTCGTGTTCACATCGACATCGAGCCCTTAGTGAACCGGCACTTCGCCATCGTTGGAACAACGGGGGTCGGTAAGTCGAGCGGCGTCGCCATCATTCTGCAAAAAATAATGGATGTCCGCTCGAACCTGCGCATCTTCTTAGTCGATCCACACAACGAATACAGCCACTGCTTCGGCGATAAAGCGCAGGTGCTGACCCCCGGCAATTTGCGGCTGCCGTTTTGGCTTTTCAACTTCGAGGAGATCGTAGACGCATTCTTCGGTGGCAGACCCGGAGCCGAAGAGGAAATCGAAATTCTTTCAGAAGCCATTCCCCTCGCGAAAGTCGCCTATTTGCAGTATCGCGCCAATGCGGATCGTCTGCTGACCAAAAAACGCGATCAACGCGACCCAGGTTTCACGGCCGACACGCCGGTACCCTATCGCATCGAAGACCTCATTAGCTCGCTCGACGAGCAAATGGGAAGGCTCGAAAATCGATCATCCCGGATGGTATATCATAAGCTGATTTCGCGAATTCAAACTGTCCGCAATCATCCCCGCTACGCCTTCATGTTCGAGAATGCGAACATTGGCGGAGATACCATGGCAGAGATTCTCTGCCAGTTGTTCCGCCTGCCGCCGCAAGGCAAACCGATGACCATCATGCAGCTCGCCGGATTTCCTGCCGAGGTGGTGGATTCTGTTGTGTCGGTGTTATGCCGAATGGCGTTCGATTTCGGACTGTGGAGCGACGGCATAGCTCCACTGCTGTTTGTTTGCGAGGAGGCGCATCGCTATGCGCCCGCCGATAAGAAGATCGGCTTTGGACCGACGCGTCGCGCGCTATCACGTATCGCCAAGGAAGGTCGCAAGTACGGTGTGTTTCTTGGACTCGTCACGCAGCGGCCTGCGGAGATCGACCCCACCATCGTCTCCCAATGCTCAACGCTTTTCGTGATGCGGCTGTCGAACGACCGCGATCAGGAATTGATCCGATCGGCGGCTTCAGACGCGGCGCGCAATCTTCTGTCGTTTATTCCCTCGCTGGGAACTCGCGAAGCATTTGCATTCGGCCCGGGAGTGTCGTTGCCTACTCGCATGAGTTTTGATGAACTGGCGGTCGCCAATCGACCCAACAGCGAAGCTACCGGCGATACCCGATCGGACGCGAGCGCCAATATCAGTCAGGATCTGATCTCGATGGTGATCGACCGGTGGCGCTCCGCCAGCGCTAATCAGCGCTCGCGGGAGTTCGATACGGCAAATCGGGTTCAGACCGTCAACGCCCCGTTTGCGCCAATGCCACAACCTCAGCCCTCGGTCTCGCGCGCAGAAACTCTTCGAGAGAGTATTCTGAAAAAGCCGCTGGATCAGATTGCCTCGAATCAGATGGGAGCGGCCCCGCCCAGACTCAGATGACGTTTCACCTATCGTGTGGACGCTTTTATCGCCAGGGCAATCGGCAGATACGCCAATCGTCCCGGCAAATGCCGGCTTGGTGGGGCGTGCGGACACCGATACAGCAGATACCTTGTCTCAGAGCGCCTGGCCTCGCTGGCCTTCTTGAGCTATCGCGTGAAAAAACGTGCCGCTAGCGCAGCCACGGCGGCCGCCGGCTTTGCCGAGTGATCGACCTTGCGCATCGGCAACCTCGGCGAACGGTTCGTCGCCGCCTTCGGATTGCAGCGACGCGTAATGGAATTCGTGGCCGCGCAGCACCGTTCCACTGCGGCCGAGGACGCTGTCGCCGAGAAGCCGCGCGCTACGGTAGCCGAGATAAAGCTTGCGCCTGGCGAAACTCGTGGAATGGCCGAGCAAGCCCACCATGGCGTGAACGTGTCCGGCTTCGTCTTCCAGGCTTTGGCCCAGCACCATGTAACCGCCGCACTCGCCGTGCACGGGGCGCGTTTGCGCAAAGCGCCGCAATCCGTCGGCGAAGCGCTGTGCAGCAGCCAGTTTTCCGGCATGCAGCTCCGGATAGCCGCCCGGCAGCCAGCAGCAATCGGCGACGTCGGGCGGCGGTGCGTCGGCGAGCGGTGAAAAGGTGAGCACTTCCGCGCCGGCGCGGCGCCACGCTTCGATCACGTGCGGATAGACGAAGCTGAAAGCGCGATCGGACGCGAGCGCGATGCGCTGGCCGGGCGGCGGCAGCGCCGGCGCATGCGTCGCATCGTTGATCGTGAGCGGCGCCGCGCGAGCGGCGATCGCATCGAGATCGAAGTGGCGTTCGGCCGTCGCGGCAAGGCGTTCGGTCAGGTTTTTCAGATCGGCGTTCTCGCCGGCTTGAACGAGGCCGAGATGGCGCTCCGGCAGAGCCAATGCAGCGTCACGTGGCAGTGCGCCGAGCACCGAGACGCCGAGCGCCGCGATGGCATCAGCGATGAGCCCGCGGTGCCGCTCGCTGGCAACGCGGTTGAGGATCACACCGGCGATGCGCACGGTCGGATCGTGCGCCGTAAAACCGCGCACCAAAGCCGCCGCCGATTGCGCCTGCCGCGCAACATCGAGGACGAGCACGACCGGCAGACCAAAATGCGCTGCGAGATCGGCAGTGGCCCCGCGCCGGCGTGATGCGCCCGGCGCGCCGTCGAACAAACCCATGACGCCCTCGATGACAAGAAGATCGGCGCCCCGCGCAGCCTGTGCGGCGAGCGCATCGAGAAGTTTTGCCGGCATGGCCCAGGAGTCGAGATTGACGCTCGCTCTGCCGGTCACGGCGGCATGAAAGGCGGCGTCGATATAATCGGGTCCGGCTTTTGCCGAATGCACCGCGACGCCGCGGCGCGCGAACGCGGCGAGTAGCGCCAGCGTCACCGTAGTTTTGCCGGCTCCCGAATGCGGCGCGGCGACGATAAGACCGCGCGCGGTCATGACGATTGACGGCTTTCGAGCGACGCAGTCTCGCTCAGCAGTCGCTCCCGCATCTTCACGATCTCGCCGATGACCACGATCGCCGGCGGGTCGATCTTTTGCTCGCGCACGGCGGCGGCGAGTCCTTGCAGCGTGGCGATGAGGATGCGCTCCTGCGGCGTGGTGGCGGATGCGATCACCGCGGCCGGAGTGTCGGCGGCAAGTCCGGCTTGCATCAATGCAGCGGTGATCCGCTCCAGATTGTGCATCACCATGTAGAGCACGAGCGGCGCGCGGGCGCGCACGAGCGGCGCCCAATCGAAATTTTCGTCGGCGCCGTGGCCGGCCGCGAAGATCACCGCGCGGTTGACGCCGCGCAGCGTCGCCGGAATCCGCGCCGCCGCCAGCGCGGCGAGCCCGGCGGTGATTCCGGGAATGACCCGAAACGGGATACCGGCGGCGGCAAGCGCCGCGGCTTCCTCGCCGCCGCGCCCGAACACGAACGGATCGCCGCCTTTAAGGCGCAGCACGCGGGCGCCGGTGCGCGCCAGCGCGATGAGGCGCTGGCTGATGTCGGCTTGCGTCGCCGAGGGCTTGCCGCCACGCTTGCCGGCAAATTCGAGTCGCGCCTTTTCGCCAGCGAGCGCCAGCAGGCGGGCGTCGACCAAGGCGTCGTGCACAATCACCTCGGCCTGACTGAGGCCGGCGAGCGCGTCAAGCGTGAGCAAGCCGGGATCGCCCGGCCCGGCGCCCGCGAGCCATACGGTGCCGGGCGCCAAGACCGGAATCGCCGCGCGCCGTGCGGCGAGCGCGTCCCAGGCGGTCATGCTGCGTCTCCCCGGAAGCGACGATGATAGTTGGCGTCATAGAGTGCGCTGTCGCGGAAATTTTCCGCAGCGAGCGCGTGGCCGACGATGATGAGCGCCGTGCGCTCGATTCGCGCCGCGCCGGCTTGCGCGGCGATATCGGCGAGCGTGCCACAAAGGATGCGCTGGGCGCCCGTACTGGCGGCAACGACGACGGCCGCCGGGCAATCGACGCCGTAGAACGGCGTCAGCTCCGCCACGATCGTCTCGATGGCGTGGATCGCCAGATGGATGACGAGTGTCGCGCCGCTTTTGGCGAATGTCTCAAGCTTTTCCGCTTCCGGCATGCGCGAAGCGCGGCCGCCGACGCGCGTGAGCACCACGCTTTGCGCGATTTCCGGCACCGTCAGCTCGCATTCGAGCGCCGCTGCCGCGGCGGCAAAAGCCGGCACGCCGGGCGTGAGCGTATAGGGAATATTGTGGCGCTTGAGCCGGCGCAACTGCTCGGCGAGCGCCGAGTAGATCGACAAATCGCCGGAATGCAGCCGCGCCACGTCGAGGCCGGCGGCGTGCGCCGCGACAAATTCGGCCTCGATCTCGTCGAGCGACAGCGGCGCAGTGTCGACGATGCGCGTACCGGGCGGACAAAAATCCAGCAGCTCGGCCGGCACGATTGATCCGGCATACAGGCAGACCGGACAGCGGCCGATCAGATCGCGGCCGCGTACTGTTATGAGGTCGGCCGCACCCGGGCCGGCACCGATGAAGTGGACGGTCATGGCTTGGTCCATAGCCATTGCGTCACCGGCAGCGCCGGCCGCCAGGTAGTCGTTTTGCCGAGCGCGTCGGCGCGGGCGATAGCGATGCGAGTGAGATCGCCGCCGAGCGCGGCATGACGCGCAAGCAGCAGCGATTCCGTCGCGAGCGTGATTGCATTGACGACCAGGCGCCCACCGGCCCGCAGCGCGCGCGCTGCGGTGTCGAGTACACCGGCATCGCTTGCTCCGCCGCCGACGAATATCGCGTCCGGCGCTTCCAGACCCGACAATGCATCGGGCGCTACACCTTCAAGCACTTCGAGTCCGAGAACGCCGAACGCAGCGGCATTGCGGGAAATCCGCGCGGCGCGATCGGCGCGTTGCTCGATAGCAATGGCACGCATTGACGAATCGGCCAGCAGCCATTCGATGGCGACCGAGCCCGAACCGGCGCCGATGTCCCAGAGCAGTTCGCCGCGGCGCGGCGCCAGCGATGACAGCGTCACCGCGCGGATTTCGCGCTTGGTGATCTGCCCGTCATGCTCGAACAAATCGTCGGCAAGGCCGCAAGCGCGCGGCAATACGCGCGCGCCCGGGGCCGCGGCGACCTCAATCGCGACCGTGTTGAGCGGATCGATGGCGGCGATGTCTAAAGTAGCCGCCGTCGTCGCTCGAATGCGCTCGCGCGGACCGCCCAACGCTTCCAGCACGGTAAAACGCGAAGCGCCGAACCCGGTCGCGACCAGGAGTTTCGCCAGCGTTGTCACTGCCTCGCCGTCGGAAGTGAGCGCCAGAATGCGTGCGCCGGGCTGCAGATGCGGACGCACGAGGTCGAGCGGGCGGCCGTGCAACGAGAGCAACGTAGTCTGCGGCAACGACCAGCCGAGGCGGCCTGCCGCCAGGCTGAACGCCGACGGCGCCGGCACGACATTCATCTCGCCCGCGTCGATTTTGCGCGCCAGCACTGCGCCGATGCCGTAATGGAACGGATCGCCGGAGGCGAGCACGCAAATCGACCGCCCGCGATGCACCAAAACTTCGTCCGCCGCGCCGTCGAACGGACTCGGCCAAGGCCGCGACGCGCCACGAATGAGCGGCGCCGCCAGCGCCAGATGCCGTCGCCCGCCGAACACGATTTCGGCCGCGCCGACGAGCCGGCGCGCCACCGAGCTCAAACCCTCGACGCCGTCTTCGCCGATGCCGACGATGGACAGCCAGCGCGACGTTGCGGCAGTCTCGCGCTCGATCCCGTCAGGAAACGGCATGGCCAAGATCCTCATTCTCGGCGGCACGACGGAAGCGCGGCAATTGGCCCAATGGCTCGCGCAGCGCGCCGATCTCGACGTGACCTTGTCGCTCGCCGGCCGCACCGCTTCGCCGGTTCCTCATGCGGTGCCTATTCGTGTCGGCGGCTTTGGCGGCGCGCAAGGCCTCGCCGACTATCTGTCCACGCAACGTATCGACGCGCTGATCGATGCGACGCACCCCTATGCCAATATCATTTCGGAAAACGCCGCTGCCGCAGCGCGCAAAGCTGCCGTGCCATTCGTCGCGTTGCGCCGGCCGCCCTGGACAGCCGTCGCGGGCGACCGCTGGATCGAAGTCGGCGACACCCGCGCGGCGGTTGACGCCATCGGACCAAGCAACCGCAGTGCGTTCGTCGCTCTTGGCCGCAACGAACTCGCGCCGTTCGCGTTGGCGCCACAGCATCGCTACCTCATCCGCAGCGTCGATCCGGTCGATCCGCCACTGCCGCTTCCCAACGTCATCTACATTACGGCGCGCGGCCCGTTTAGCGAAGCTGACGACCGGGCGCTGATGCAGGCCCACGAGATCGATGTCGTCATCTCGAAGAACAGCGGCGGTAGCGCCGCTTATGGCAAGATCGCCGCGGCACGCGCGCTCGGCATCGATGTCATCATGTTGCGCCGGCCGCGCGCACCCGATGCTGCCGCGGTCGAGACAGTGGCTGAAGCCGTCACCTGGCTCGATCATGCGCTCACCTCGGCGACGGCGCGCGGCGTGTAGACGAGCGGAGACCGGCCGGGACGTTTGATGACGCGGGTGTCGCGCGAGCCGACGATGACGAGAGTCGCCATGTCGGCGGGCGTCCCGTTCGCCGCTTCAAGTGTAACGACGTCCACGCTCTCCTCCGGGCGGCCAACGGCGCGGCCGAACACCACGGGCGTTGCCGGTGGCAGATGTTGGGCAAGGCGCGCGATCGCCTTGCCGAACTGCCACGGCCGCGCCCCCGACATCGGATTGTAGAGCGCGATGACGAAGCCCGCGCTCGCTGCCGCCTCGAGCCGCCGTTCGATCAAGTCCCAGGGTTTCAGATTGTCGGACAGCGACAGGGCGCAGAAGTCATGGCCAAGCGGCGCGCCGATTTTTGCCGCGACTGCAAGCATTGCCGTGATACCCGGAACGAAGGCAACGTCGAGCTTCCGCCACTCATCGGGTCCATACTCGATCGCCTCGCAAACCGCCGCCGCCATGGCGAATACGCCGGGATCGCCGCCGGAGACGAGCGCAACCCGCGTGCCCTGCGCGGCGTGCTGGAGCGCAGCGGCAGCGCGCGCACCTTCTTCGCGATTGTCGGAAGCGTGGCGGCTCTGTCCTGTACGCAAAGGCACGCGGTCGAGATAGGGACCGTAGCCATACAGCGCCTGCGCGTAAGCGAGCGCCACGTCAGCCTCCGGCGTGAGATAACGGGCATCGCCGGGGCCAATGCCAATGACGGCAAGATGCCCCATCATGGCCGATGCTCCCAGCCGGGAACCAGAACGACAGCAAAATACGGCGCATCATCATCGGCCTTGGCGGTGAGCGGGATTATCTTGGCGTCCGCCATGGTGCCGCGTTCGACGTAGAGCGCGCGATGAAGCCGGCCGCTGCCGGCCAACGCCCGGCGCAGCTTCGGCAGATGCCGGCCGACTTTCATCACCACGGCGGCGTCGGCGTCGGCGAGTCGTCGTGCCAGTTCTTTCTCGGGCAGCGTCGCCGGCAGCACTGAGAAAACGTCGTCGCCTTGCGCCATCGGCATACCGGCGGCCGACCAGCAACCCGACATGCCGGATACGCCGGCGACGATCTCGGTGGCGAAGCGCGGCGCCAGCCGTGCGTGCAGATGCATGTAGGAGCCGTAGAACAGCGGATCGCCCTCGCAGAGCACGACGACTCGGCATCCAGTCTCCAGGTGCGCGGCAATCTTGGCGGCGGCAGCGGCGTAGAATTCGGCAAGGGCATCGCGATAGGCGGCGGTGCATTTCGGCAGCTCGGTGGTGACCGGGTAATAGAGCGGCAGTTCGATCACCCCGGCGCGCAAATGGCGGGCCGCGATCACCCGTGCGTGACTGCCGTTTCCCGTTTTGGCGAAAAACGCGATCACGTCGGCTTCGGTAAGCGCGCGCACGGCTTTGAGCGTCAGCAGGTCCGGATCGCCCGGACCGACGCCGACGCCGATCAATTTTCCGGCGTTGCTCATATCCCTTGCCTCGCCAGCGCATTGATGGCCGCTGCCGTCATGGCGCTGCCGCCCATGCGTCCGCGTACAGTGAGAAACGGCA
>JASHRW010000284.1 GCA_030037065.1 Xanthobacteraceae bacterium | reverse complement strand
AAAACATGTTGCAAGTGCTGCCGCTGGAGGATCGGCAAAGTTTCTATCGCACGCTGCAGGAAGAAAGACGCTCGCTGTATTCCGGCAACGCCCCAACTCTTGTTCCCGTATGCGTTGACGATCTAGCCAAACCCCTCGACGCGCCCGGCCGACGAACCTACAGCTATTTTCAGTCCTTCAAGAAATCGAGAAACATCAATTGGGAGAACAAGATCACGCGCCGGTCGCTTGACTTCCGGCTCGAATATGAAGCGATGCCTTTTATCGGGCGCATCAGCCCCACGCCGCTGCTTATGATCGTCGCCGAGAACGACATCATTACGCCGACGAATATCGCTTTACGCGCGTTCGACAGGGCGCTCGAACCGAAGCGGCTCATGCTTATGCGCGGCGATCATTACGCTCCCTACACCGAGGGATTCGGCGAAAGCAGCGCCGCGGCGCGCGATTGGTTCGTCGAGCATTTGACGTAAACGGACCGCGGCAACCGTGCCGCAGACGCTGCAGTGACCGCACCCGCGGGATGCCGTTGGTTACTTTTACTGCACCGGACGCCCGGCGGCCGGCTCGAGTTGCACCGATTCGCCGCAACCGCAGGCCGCCGTCTGGTTCGGATTATTGAATACGAATTGCGCCGAGAGCTTGTCGACCTTGTAGTCCATCTCGGTGCCGAGCAGAAACAGCACTGCCTTGGGATCGACCAGGATGCGCACGCCCTTGTCCTCGATCACCTCGTCGAGCGGATCGGTCTTTTCCGCGTATTCCATGTAGTAGCTCATGCCGGCACAGCCGCCGTTCTTCACGCCGACACGCACGGCCGCGATCGGGCGGTCGGCCTTGGCCATTACCGCCTTGATGCGCTCGGCTGCGGCTTCGGTGAGCCGCATGACTTGAGGTCTGGGCCGGGGCGTTGCCATGGTTCTTTTACGTCCTCATTCCAGTTGCGAATTGTTGTAACTTAAAACTCCTAACAATCGCACTCACTTGATGTAATGCGCGTGCGGCTGCCGCGCAACATCGTCATTTTCCAAACAACGAGCTCACCACATGTCCAGCACCGTGCGCGCCTCGTCCGACATCCGGCTCGGGTCCCAGGGCGGATCCCAGACGATGTTGACCTTGGCTTCGCGCACGCCGGGCACGCCGGCCACCGCATTCTCGACCTGGCTCGGCAACTCGGCGGCCGACGGGCAGTTCGGCGTGGTCAGCGTCATGTCGATCGTCACCGCGCGACCGTCGTCAATGTCGACCTTGTAGATGAGTCCGAGCTCATAGATGTCGGCGGGAATCTCGGGGTCGTAGACCGTCTTGAGCGCGGCGACGATCGCGTCGGTCAAGCGCGCCATCTCGGCGGCCGGAATCGTCGAAGACTTTTCTCCCGCCCCAGCCGGCGGGTCGGCGGCAGGCGCGGCGTTTTCCGTCTCGGGATGTTTGACATCGTCCATCATGTGAAAAATTCCTGCGCTTTACGAAGCGCCTGCGCCAGCACGTCGATCTCCTGACGCGTATTGTACATGGCAAACGAAGCGCGGCAGGTCGCCGTCACGCCGAAGCGGGCCAAAAGCGGCATGACGCAATGGGTGCCGGCGCGCACGGCGACGCCGGAGCGATCGATCACGGTCGCCACGTCGTGCGGATGGGCGCCCTTCATTTCGAACGACACGATCGGCCCCTTGTCCTTGGCGGTGCCGAACAGGCGCAGCGAATTGATCTCACGCAGCCGCTCGTGCGCGTAGCGCATCAGGCCTTGCTCGTGGGCGCGGATGCGCGGCTTGCCGATCGCGGCCACGTAATCGATCGCGGCGCCGAGCCCGATCGCCTGTACGATGGCCGGCGTGCCGGCCTCAAATTTGTACGGCGGCTCGCCATAGGTGATGCGGTCCTCGAACACCTCGCGGATCATCTCGCCGCCACCGTTGAACGGCGGCATGGCGTCAAGGTGGGCATATTTGCCGTACAGCACGCCGATGCCGGTCGGGCCATACACCTTATGACCGGTGAAGGCGTAAAAATCGCAATCGATGTCCTGCACGTCGACGTCCAGATGCACGGCGCCTTGCGCGCCGTCGATCAGCACCGGGATGCCGCGTGCGTGCGCCCGACGCACCACTTCTTTCACCGGCACTTCGGTGCCGAGCATGTTGGACATGTGGGTGATAGCCACCAACTTGGTGCGCGGCGTCAGCAGCTTTTCAAACTCGTCGATAAGGAAATTGCCTTCGTCGTCAACCGGCGCCCATTTGATCACGGCACCCTGCCGTTCGCGCAGGAAATGCCAGGGCACGACGTTGGAATGATGCTCCATGATGGAGAGCACGATCTCGTCGCCGGCCTTTATGTGCTCGCGGCCCAAGGTGTAGGCGACGAGATTGATCGCCTCGGTGGCGTTGCGGGTGAAGATAATCTCTTCCTTGCGCTTGGCGTTGAGGAAGCGCGCGACTTTCTCCCGCGCCAGCTCGTACGCCTCGGTCGCCTCGTTGGCGAGATAATGCAGCCCGCGATGCACATTGGCGTATTGCGTCGTATAGGCCTCGTTCAGCCGGTCGAGCACGGCTAAAGGCTTCTGCGCCGAGGCGGCGTTATCAAGATAGACCAGCGGCTTGCCATAGACTTGCGTGGCGAGGATCGGAAAATCCGCGCGGATGCGGTTCAC
Source organism: Xanthobacteraceae bacterium (assembly GCA_030037065.1). Classification (GTDB taxonomy): domain Bacteria; phylum Pseudomonadota; class Alphaproteobacteria; order Rhizobiales; family Xanthobacteraceae; genus BOG-931. The sequence continues at coordinate 428 of JASHRW010000284.1, read as the reverse complement.
GTCATAGGTCGCGATGGTCGCTACGTCGTTCATGATGCGCGCGCCTTCAGCCATGCCGCCACCGAGTCCATGAGCGCCTCGCGCAGTCCGGCATGCTCGATGCCCTCGATGGCTTCGCCCAAGAACGCTTGGATCAGCAGCGCCTCGGCATCTGCCGCCGGAATGCCGCGCGCCATCAGATAAAATTTCAGCTCCTCATCGAGCGCGCCGGCGGTGGCGCCGTGGCCGCATTGGACGTCGTCGGCGAAAATCTCAAGCTCCGGTTTGTTGTCGGCTTCCGCGCGCTCGGACAACAGCAACGCCCGCGTCATCATCTTGGCATCCGTCTTTTGCGCGCCGTGACGCACGACGATGCGGCCCTGGAATGCGCCGTGCGATTCGCCGTCGAGCACAGATTTGAATACTTCGCGGCTTTGGCAATTGCGGGC
>JASHRW010000283.1 GCA_030037065.1 Xanthobacteraceae bacterium | reverse complement strand
TCACGCCGATCGCGCCTTCGCCGCAGGACATCGTCGTACTCAAGCAGAAGCCGTCCGGCTTCTTCGGCACCAACATGGCGAGCTATCTGACGCTGCTCGGCTGCGACAGCGTCATCGTCACCGGCACCACCACGTCGGGCTGCGTGCGCGCCACGGTGCTCGATGCGTTCTCGCTCAATTACCGCATAGCGCTCGCCGAGGAAGGCTGCTTCGATCGCTCGCAGGCGAGCCACGCCATCAATCTGTGCGACATGAATGCCAAGTACGCCGACGTGGTGAAGACTTCGGAGGTGCTCGCCTTCCTGGACACGTTGCCGAGCGGCATGTACGACCTGCCCAAGGGCAGCCGGCCGCCGGCGGAACCCAAACGCGCCGCCGGTTACTGACGACGCGCGATATTGGTCCGAAAGGGCGGACAAAAGGCCGCACGCTGCCGTCATCGCGCCGCCGTCACGGCGGGGCTATGTCGGCAGCGGCGGGTTCGGCGCCGCCGCCGGGCGCTCGGCCGTAGACCTGAAAGATGAACATGTCGCCTGCACAGCGCAGAAACCTGCTAGTGATCGCGCCTTGTTTTGTCGTGATCGCCATCATGTGTGGGCTGGTTGCCTACTCACCGACCCTCTATCGCTTGTTCTGTGCCGCGACCGGCCTTGCCGGAACGACGCAACGGGTCGCCGCGGATACGGCTCGCATTTCCAGGCAAACGGTAACTGTGGCGTTCGACACCAACGTTGCGCCTGGCCTGCCGTGGCGGTTCGAACCGGCTCAGCCCCCTGTGACCGTACACCTCGGCGAGCAAAAGCTCGTTTACTTTACGGCCCAGAACCTGAGCGACGAATCAATCGTCGGGCACGCGACCTACAACGTCACGCCGCTGCGCAGCGGCATCTATTTCAACAAGATTCAATGCTTTTGCTTCAGCAACGAGCGGCTTGGCCCGCATGAAAAAGTCAACATGCCGGTGGTCTTTTATGTCGATCCGGCATTCGGCAAAGACGCCGACATGCACGATGTCGCGCAGATTACGCTCGGCTATACCTTCTTCCGCGCGGCCGACCCGCTAAATGCCAAGGACCTGTCGCGGTTTCTCGCCGCCAATCCGCCCGACCCCGTCGAAGGCAAGGCACTCTTCGCCGAGCAATGCACTGCCTGCCACGCGCTCGACACCAACAAGTTCGGTCCGAAACTCGGCGGCGTATTCGGCCGCCGCGCCGGCGCGGCGTCGGGCTACGCCTATTCGGCGGCGCTCAAGAAATCCGGCCTGATCTGGACGGGTGACAATCTCGATCGCTGGCTAGCCGGACCGCAAAAATTCATCCCCGGCGTGAAAATGCCGATTCGGGTTCTCGATCCGATCACGCGCCGGAACATCATTGCCTATCTGCAGCAGGAGAGCGGCCAGAGCGCTGCGCCGCCCAAAACCGCAACGGCCGCGCGCCCTTCGGGGTCGTGAATCGGCTTCGTTCTTCCGCCGCTTTTAGGCCTACGCGCGCCCCACCACCTGCCGCGCCTTGTCGAGATGGCCGTAGCTCTGCACCGGCGCACACATCAAGAAACGATAGCCTTCCTTGACGATACGTTCGGCGTTGCCCTGCTCGACGTGCGGATGGCCGACCACGACGTTGTGCTTCTTGCAAGTGTCGACGATGCGCTTCATCCATTCGAGCACCGTCTTGTGTTCGTATTGCCGCGGAAAACCGAGCTCCTGCGACAAATCGCCTTCGCCGATCAGAATGCAGCCGATGCCCGGCACTTCTTTGAGAATATCGTCGAGGTTGTCCACGCCGCGCGTGTCCTCGATCTGCAGAATGCAGAAAATCTCGCCATGCGGATTAAGCGGCCATACGTCGGCCTTCCGATAATAGTCCTGCTGGGACAGTCCCCAATAGCGCGCCGCGGTGGTCGGACCGTCGCCGCGAATGCCGGCCGGCTTAAAGTTGGCCGCGCTTTTGAGCCGCGGATAGCGGCAGGCGCCCACCGCATTGGCCGCTTCCTCAACGCTCGATATATGCGGGAACACGATGCCGTAACAGCCGATATCGAGCGCCTGCTTGGCTTGCCATTGCGCCATCTCGACGCCGTTCACCGGAATGCGGACCATGGGCGTGACGGCCGGGACCGCGGAAGCTGCCTTGGCGATCTGGGCGCGGTTGAGCATGTATTGCAAGCAGTCCCGCAGCCGGCCGCTGTCCCACGGATTGTGTTCCATCTCAAACACGCAGCCGTCGAATTTCGATTGGCTCATGGCGACAGCGGAGTCGACATGAGCCGGCGCAAAGCACGTCAGCGCATGCTGGCCCGCTTCGAGCGCGCGGATGACGCCGTTGAGCCTGGGCAACTCAGCCATTCCTTGGTCTCCTTGAAAATGCGGACGGCATCCTAGAGCATACAAACGAACCCGTCATGCCCGACCTCGCCGGCACAAGCCCGGCCATGACGATGCATTGCCCCAGTTTGACAATCATGCTGAGCGCCGTAGCATCCGGCCCGAACCGGAATCACGCAGCGATGGTGCCATGATTATCGATTGCCACGGCCACTACACCACCGAGCCCAAGGACCTGCGGCGTTTCCGCGCGGAACAAACCGCCGCCGCCAACGCCAAAGACAAGACGGCGATGCCCTCCCGTGCGTCATTGAAAATGTCCGACGACGAAATCCGCGAATCAATAGAGCAGAATCAGCTCAAATTGCAGCGCGAGCGCGGCACCGATCTCACCATCTTCTCGCCGCGGGCGTCGGGCATGGGCCATCACGTCGGCGACGAAAGCGTGTCCATCGAGTGGTCGCAAATCTGCAACGACCTCATCGCCCGCGTGGTGTCGCTGTTTCCGCAGAACTTCATCGGGGAGTGCCAGTTGCCGCAATCGCCCGGCGTCGATCCGAAAAACTGCGCCGCCGAGCTGGAGCGCTGCGTCAAGATGGGCTTCGTCGGCTGCAACCTCAATCCCGATCCGTCCGGCGGTTATTTCAACTCGCCGCCGATGACCGACAAGTCCTGGTTCTCGCTTTACGAGAAGATGATCGAGCTCGACGTGCCGTGCATGATCCACGTCTCCGGCTGCTGCAATCCGGCAATGCATACCACCGGCTCGTATTATCTCAACGCGGATACCATGGTGTTCATGCAGGTCATCCTCTCCGACCTGTTCAAGACTTTTCCCAAGCTGAAATTCATCATTCCGCACGGCGGCGGCGCGGTGCCGTTCCATTGGGGCCGTTTCCGCGGCATCGCGCTCAATAACGGCAAGCCGGAGCTTGCCGAGATCATGGGCAATAACATCTTCTTCGACACCTGCGTCTATCACCAGCCGGGTATCGACCTGCTCACCAAAGTGGTGCCGATCGACAACATCCTGTTCGCTTCCGAGATGGTCGGTGCGGTCAAGGGCAACGATCCGAGGACCGGCTTTGGCTTCGACGACACCAAGCGCTACGTCGACAAGGCGCCGATCAGCGATGCCGACCGCAGGAAGATTTTCGAAGCGAACGCACGGCGCGTGTATCCGCGGTTGAAAGCGAAGATGCCGGCCCACGCCACGGCATAGGCAGCCTACCGCGCCGGAGGGTAGACGGTTGGCGAGAGCAAAAAAACGAGCGCGGACGGCGGTTGGACGAACGCATCTGATGCGCATCGGCCTGCGGGAGATCGAGACCCGCGGACTCGCGCCGGCATTCTGGACCGACCTGTATCATCGCTCGATGACTGTCTATTGGCCGGCGTTCTTCGGCAGCGCCGCGCTGATCTTCGTCGTTCTCAACGCGGTATTCGCCTTTTTGTATTGGCTGGGCCACGAGCCGGTCGCCAACGTTTCTCCGGACCTGCCGCTGCCATTGAGCCTGTTCTATTTCTCGATCGAAACGCTGGCCACGGTCGGCTACGGCGATATGCATCCGCAGACCAATTACGGACACCTGGTCGCCACGGTCGAAATCTTCACCGGCATGTCTTTTCTCGCGGTGATGACCGGATTGATCTTCGCACGTTTCTCCCGGCCCAAGGCCCGCTTCGTATTTGCCCGCCATCCCGTCGTCACCACCTATCAGGGCGAGCCGACGCTGATGATCCGCATCGCCAATGCGCGGCACAACACAATTTCGCAGGCCACCGCGCAACTATGGCTGTTTCGGCTGGAGAATACCAAGGAGCGTGAGCAATTCCGCCGTTACCATGAACTGAAACTCGAGCGGCGCGAGCATCCGATGTTCTCGCTGAGCTGGACGCTGCTGCACATCATCGACAAGACGAGCGCATTCCACGGTATGACAGCCGAGGATTTTGCCGAGGGCGAAGGCGCACTGGTCCTCAACCTGGGCGGCGTCGACGACAATTCGGCACAGCGGCTTTACGCCCGGCAAATCTACACGGCGCAGGACATCCGCTGGCGGCACCGTTACCGCGACATCACCAGCCTATCGGAGAAAGGCCGCCTCGTGCTCGACTACTCGAAGTTTCACGAGGTAGTGCCCGAGGACGCGTAGCCGTTCAGGCGACGCTGATCACGATCTTGCCGAAGTGCTTGTTGGCGCGCATTTTGGCAAGCGCGGCGGCGATGTCGGCAAGCTTGTAGGTCTTGTAGATCGGCAGCGAGAGCTTGCCGCTCTCGACCGCCGGCCAGAGATCGGCGCGCATGAGGCGCACGATCTCGCGCACTTCTTCGGGCGTGCGGGTGCGGAAGGTGACGCCGATATAGTCGATGCGCTTGAGCGCATGCTTGTCGAAATCGAACTCGCCCTTGGTGCCGCCGAGGCGGCCGACATTGACGATGCGGCCGAGGATTTTGGCGGCTTCGAGATTGCCGTTGGCGACCGGCGCGGAAACCATGTCGACGATCAGATCAACCCCCTTGCCGTCGGTCGCCTTCTTGACGTCCTCAGGCCAGTCCGGCTTGCCGGTATCGATGGCGACGTCGCAGCCACATTCCTTGAGCCGCGCCCGGCGCGCCGCATTGGTCGAGGTGCCCATCACCAGCGAGGCGCCCATCAGCTTGCCGATCTGCATGCCCATCAGGCCGACGCCGGAGCTGGCACCCTGGATAAGCAGCGTCTCGCCGCGCTTGAGCCGTCCGGCAGTCACCACGGCGTTGTGCATGGTCTGCAGCGCCACCGGAAAACAGGCCGCCTGCTCGTAGGTCATGTTGTTGCCGGGAATGCGATGCGCACGGCCCGCATCAGTGACCGCGTATTCGGCAAAGCCGCCCGGCGCTGAAGCCATGACGCGATCGCCGGGCCTGAAGTCCTTTACCTCGCCGCCCAGTGCTTCGACCTCGCCGGAGCATTCAAGCCCGATGCGCGCGCCGACTCCTCCGACGCCGCCATGCTGAATGCCCGAAGCAACCAGAAGGTCGGCCCGATTGAGACTCGAGGCGCGCACGCGGATGAGTATTTCGTTGGGCTTCGGCGCGGGCTTTGGTACGTCGCGAACCTCGACGCCTTGCTCACCCAGAACGGCAGCTCTCATCGCGGTTTCTCCCAATTCGTGCAAACGTCTTGCGGTTACCCACAGGATATACTTTACCGACGCAAGCCGTCCACGCTTGGGGTGAACCCATAACGGCATCGGCAACAGGGAGAACACCTTGCACGCACATTTGGTCGGCAGCATCGGCCTCGACACCGTGGACGAGGTTTTCCGCGCTGTCGGATCTCTGCTCGGCCCTTATCTGCGCTGCGTTCCCGACGGCGAGGTCGGCGGCCGCCGACTATGGATCAGTTGGCAATACCCGCTGCTACGCGCGAGCGTGTTTCTGCGGCCGGACCCATCCGGTGCAATCCGCCCGACCAATCGATTTCCGCTGCTCACGTTGGCGGAAGGCGTAGCGCCGGCCGACGTGCGTTTTGGTGAACTCGGCTATGCCCGCGAGGCACGCGCGTCCTACCTCGATTTCGTGGCGGCACGGGACAACGGCACCTTGCCCAAGAACATTCGCTTCCAGGTCTGCCTGCCGACACCGTTCGCGGTGGTGGGCTCGGTGGTCGTGCCCACGGCGTTGCCAGCCGTCGAGGCCGCCTATGAGCGCGCCATGACCGCCGAAGTGGCTGACCTATGCCGCCATATCCCGCACCGCGATCTGTGCATCCAGTGGGACGTGTGCAACGAAATGGTGCTCTGGGACGGACAGGAGACCGACGCAGTGCCGGGCGCGGATATCCCGCGCGAAAAGATCATCGAGCGCATGCAACGGCTGTGCGCGGCGGTGCCGGACCATGTCGAACTTGGCGTGCATCTTTGCTACGGCGATTTCGGCGCGCGGCATTTCGTCGAACCCAAGGATGCGGCACAGATGGTCGACTTCGCCAATACGCTATCGCAGTCGATCGCGCACAAACTCGCCTATATTCACATGCCGGTGCCGATCGAGCGCAGCGACGACGCATTTCACCGCCCACTGGCCGACCTCAAGCTCGCTGCTGACACCGAGCTGTTTCTCGGCCTCGTGCATGCCAAGGATGGCGTCGACGGTACGCGCAAGCGAATTACGGCGGCACGGCGTTACGCGGGAGAATTCGGCATCGCCACCGAATGCGGGATGGCGCGGGCCCGCTCGGAGGCGACGGTGCGAGAACTTCTGCAAATCCACGCCGACATCTGCCGGAACGGCTAAGCGCCATGTCGCGCAACGTTCATCTCGTCGGCAGTGTGCCGCTGGGCAGCGCCGGCGAAGTCTTCGAGACCGTTAGCGCGGCGCTCGGCCCGCGCATCAAGCGACTGCCGGACGGCGAGACTGGGCCGCGCGGCGACTGGATCACTTGGCTTGAGCCGGTTTTCGCCGCACATCCGGCGTTCCAGAAATCAGGCGAATTCTTTCGCGTGCACGCGAGCGGTACAGGTCGCGAGCGATACGCACTCAAGCCTGGACGTGGCGCTGCCGACATTCGATTCGACAATCTGTTCTACGCCGACATAGCCAAGCAATCCTATGGCGATTTCAAACAGCTCAAGGAGGCAGGCAAAATCCCCACCGGCACCAAGTTTCAGGTCGATCTGGTGCCGGCACATTCGGTCATCTGGTTGTTTCTGGCCGAGTCCCTGCACGCACCGATCGACCCCATCTACAATGACGCGCTCAAGCGCGAGATCGACAAGATCGCCGCCGCGATCCCGCATGATGCGCTGGCGATTCAATTCGATGTCGCTTCGGCCGTGTTCGCACGGCTCGAACGCAACGAAGCGTCGAGCTATGGACGCACCAAGGCGGAGATACAGGAAAAATTCTCCCGCATCGTCGCCGATCTCGGCAATCACGTGCCGAGGGATGTCGATTTGCTCTACCATCTTTGCTACGGCGATTCGAACCACAAGCACGTCGTCGAACCGACCGACATGAGCGATATGGTCGAATTCGCCAACCGATTGGCGCGCGAGATCAAGCGGCCGATACAGCTCATTCATATGCCAGTGCCGCGCAATCGCAGCGATGACGCCTATTTCGCCCCGCTACGGCGGCTGGCGTTGCCGCCTGAAACCAAGCTCTGCCTCGGCCTTGTGCACTACACCGATGGCGTCGAAGGCAGCCAGCAGCGCCTAGCCACGGCGAAAAAATACGTAGAGAACTTTTCCGTAGCGACAGAGTGCGGCTTCGGCCGCCGCGACCCACGCACCATCCCCGAGCTTTTGCGCATCCACGCCGCAATTGCGGATTTGGATTGATGCGATGCCATTCGGTCCATTGACAACGACAAGCGTCGGCAGCTTTCCGCGCCCAACCTGGCTTGCCCATACCAAACGCAACCAACTGATGTTCCACCTCGAAGGCGACGCGCTGAAAGAGGCTATGGACGACGCCACGGCGCTCGTCATTCGCGAGCAGGAACAGCTCGGGCTCGACATTCTCACCGATGGCGAGATGCGGCGGACAAACTTCATCTTCCATGTCGCCGGACAATGGGACGGCGTCGACACCGAGAGCCTCGTCCCCAAGAAGGTTTACCGCAATCGCGAGGCTAATCGCGTGGTGCCGCGCATCATTGGAAAGATCGCCCGCCGCGCGCCGGCTGCGGTTGACGATCTGCGCGCCGCCAAATCGCACACCAAACGTCCGATCAAAGTGGCGGTGCCGGGACCGATGACGGTGATCGACAGTTCGTTCAATGAATTTTATGACGACGAAGAGGAATTCGCCTTCGACGTCGCCGCCGCTGTCAACGGCGAGCTGCGCGATCTGCAAGCTGCCGGCGCCGACGTGTTGCAGATCGATGAGCCGGCAATGACCCGCTACCACGACAAGGTGCGCGCCTATGGCGCCAAGGCGCTCGACCGCTGCCTCGACGGCATCACGGTGCCGACCATCGTACATCTTTGCTACGGCTATCCGGGCGGCGGCGCGCTGCAGCATCAATACCAGTACGAAGGCGTCTTGCCGCTGCTGACGCAGACGCGGATTTCGGGTTTTCACGTCGAATTCGGCCGCAACACGTTCGATCCGAAAGTGCTACGGCTCTGCGGCGAGCGCATCGTCATGTTCGGCTGCGTCGATCCCGGCGATTCGCCGGTTCCCAGCGTCGCCGCCGTCGAACGGCGCGTGGGTAACGCCCTCGACTACCTCAATCCCAAGCAGGTCTGGCTCGCCCCGGATTGCGGGCTGATGACCATCAGCCGCGCGCTGGCGCACGAAAAGCTTGCCGTCATGGTCGAGGCGGCAAGGCGTTTGCAAGCCGCTCTCTAGCCGGCCGATGACACTTCGCCACTGCGCCCGGCGCTGTACTCTACGGGGTCGGCGGGCGTAAGATGGACCGTGCATTCGACGCGTTCCACCGGCACGCCAATTAGGCGCGATTGCTCATGAACCAGACCTTCCGCCCAGAGAAAATCAAAAGAGCCGAGAAAATCCAAAAGATCGGCGCCTCGGCCTGTCCGCACGACTGCCCGTCAACCTGTGCGCTGGAAATCGATCTCGTCGACGATCGCACAATCGGGCGGGTGCGCGGCGCCGCGGCGAACGCCTATACGGCAGGCGTGATCTGCGCCAAGGTCGCGCGCTACGCCGAGCGCGTGCATCATCCCGACCGCTTGCTGCATCCCCTGCGACGCAAGGGCACCAAGGGCTCGGGCGAATTCGCGCCGATCTCCTGGGACGATGCCCTTGATTTGGTCGCCGAGCAATTTCTTCGCGCCGAGCAGAAGCATGGTTCGGAAGCGGTCTGGCCGTATTACTACGCCGGCACCATGGGCCACCTGATGCGCGACGGCATCCAGCGCCTGCGCCACGCCAAGAAATATTCCGGCTTCTTCTCCACCATCTGCGTCAATCCAGCCTGGACCGGTTTCATCGCCGGCACGGGAAAGCTCGCCGGCGCCGACCCGCGCGAAATGGTGAAATCCGATCTGGTGGTGATCTGGGGCACCAACGCAGCCAATACCCAGGTCAACGTGATGACCCATGCCACGCGCGCCCGCAAGGAGCGCGGCGCCAAAATCGTGGTTGTCGACGTCTATATGAATGCGACCATGCAGCAGGCCGATCTGCCGGTACTGATCCGGCCTGGTACCGACGGCGCGCTGGCCTGCGCCGTCATGCATTGCCTGTTCCGCGACGGCAAGGCGGACTGGGATTATCTTGAACGCTATACGGACGCACCGCGCGAGTTTGAGCAACACCTTCGCACCCGCGACCCCGCATGGGCGTCGCGCATCACCGGCTGTCCCGTCGAAACAATCGAGGAATTTGCCCACCTCGCCGGTAACAATAAGCGCGCCTATTTCCGGCTCGGCTACGGTTTTTCGCGCTCGCGCAACGGCGCCTTCAACATGCACGCGGCAAGCTGTATCGCCGCGGTCACCGGCGCTTGGCGTTATGAGGGCGGCGGCGCCTTTCACAACAACAGCGGCGTATTTCACCTCGATAAGCGTCTGATCGAAGGCGAGGACCTGCGCGACCCGTCAATCCGCATGCTCGACCAATCGCGCATCGGGCCGATCCTGACCGGAGACACCGAAGCGTTGCAGGGCGGCGGCCCGGTCACCGCATTACTCATTCAGAACACGAATCCGGTTTCGGTGGCGCCCGACCAGGAAGTGGTCAAGCGCGGCTTTGCCCGCGACGATCTGTTCGTCTGCGTGCACGAGCAGTTCATGACCGACACCGCACGGTCAGCCGACATCGTTTTGCCCGCGACCATGTTTGTCGAGCACGACGACCTCTATCTGGCGGGCGGAAGCCAATACATCCTGCTCGGGCCGAAGCTGATCGAGCCGCCCGGCGAATGCCGTTCGAACCACGACGTGATCTGCGCGCTCGCGCGCCGGCTCGGCGCCGAGCATCCGGGCTTCGCCATGACGCCGCGCGACTTGATGGACGTGACGCTGCAGAAGTCCGGCTGGGGCACGCTCGCCGAGATCGAAGCCAACCGTTGGATCGACTGTCAGCCGGATTTCGCCACTGCGCACTACCTCGACGGCTTCGGCTACGCCGACGGCAAATTCCGCTTCAAGCCCAACTGGCCGGAAGTGCCGTTCAACCGTGCGCACCGCACCATCGCCTCGCCGATGCCGCGGCTGCCGGATCATTGGGAAGCGATCGAGGAGGCGGACGCCGAGCATCCGTTCCGGCTGGCGACGTCGCCGGCGCGCGGCTTCCTCAACTCGAGCTTCACCGAAACGCCGACCTCGCTCGCCAAGGAGCGGCGCCCCGAGGTGATGATCCATCCTGACGATGCGGCTCCGCTTGCGATCGCCGACGGCGACCTGGTCGCGCTCGGCAACCGCCGTGGCACTGTCAAGATTCACGCCCGGCTGTTCGACGGCGTGCGCCGCGGTGTGTTGATCGCGGAATCGCTCTGGCCCAACAAGGCCTACGCCGACGGCCGCGGCATCAACACGCTTACCGGCGCCGATGCGATCGCGCCGTTCGGCGGCGCCGCGTTCCACGACAACAAGGTCTGGCTGCGGAAAGCCGCTGGCTGATCGCCGGCACTATTTCGCGGCTTTGCGCCGGCGCTGCGGCGGCGTCCAGCGCTCTGCCGCAGCGTCGTCGGCCGCCTTGGCCTCTACCCACGCCGTTCCGTCGGCCGTCTCCACCCGTTTCCAGAACGGCGCGCGCGTTTTCAGGTAATCCATGAGAAACGCCGCGGCGGCGAACGCTGCCTCGCGATGGCTCGACGCGGTCACCACCAGGACGATGACCTCGCCGGGGGTGAGCCGGCCATGGCGGTGGATCACGGTCGCGCCGAGAAGCGGCCAGCGCGCGTACGCCTCTTCGACGTGGCGGGCGATCTCCGCCTCGGCCATGCCCGGATAGTGTTCGAGGGTCAGAGCCGCGATCGGCT
>JASHRW010000282.1 GCA_030037065.1 Xanthobacteraceae bacterium | reverse complement strand
AGACCCGGCCATGACGGTTTAGACTGAGCCTTATGGACAAACCTTTTCCCCGCCCGCTGCCCGCTTCCATCAACGCTACCGTCGATCTGTTGGCCGAAGCCGATTACCTCGCCGACCGATCGCTCGGTACCGTGCTGTTTCTCGCGCTCAAAATGGGCCGGCCGATCTTTCTCGAAGGCGAGGCCGGCGTCGGCAAGACCGAGATCGCCAAGGTTTTGTCGTCGACGCTCGGCCGCCATTTGATCCGGCTGCAGTGCTACGAGGGGCTCGACGTTGCCGCGGCGGTCTACGAGTGGAATTACGCCGCGCAGATGATCGCCATTCGTGTCGCCGAAGCCGAGGGCGAGCACGACCGCGCCCGGCTCGAGCACGACGTGTTCTCGGAGCGGTTTCTCATCAAGCGGCCGCTGTTGCAGGCGCTGGAGCCCGATACCGCGGGCTCCCCGGTGCTGCTGATCGACGAGATCGACCGTACCGACGAAGCGTTCGAAGCGTTCCTACTCGAAGTGCTCGCCGACTTTCAGATCACGATCCCGGAAATGGGCACGGTGAAGGCTGCCCATCCTCCCGTCGTGGTCATCACCTCGAACCGCACACGCGAGGTGCACGACGCACTCAAGCGCCGCTGCCTCTATCATTGGGTCGGCTATCCGAGCGCCGAGCGCGAGCTTGCCATTGTACGCACCAAAGTACCAGGCGTCGGCAAAAAGCTGTCCGAGCAGGTGGTGTCCTTCGTGCAGGCGCTGCGCAAGCAGGATTTGTTCAAATCGCCCGGCGTGGCCGAAACGCTCGATTGGGCCGGCGCGCTGTCCGAACTCGACGTGGTCGCACTTGATCCTGCCACCGTCTCCGACACGCTCGGTGTGCTGCTCAAATACCAGGATGATATCGCCAAGCTTGAGGGTTCCAAGGTCAAGGAAATGCTTGACGAGGTGAAGTCGGAGCTGCGCGCGGCGGAGTAGGGCGCCTCAGCTTTTTGCCTGCCCTGGTTTCTGGGCGGCCTCATGTCGGCGCGCGGCAAAGGCCAGCGCTGCCGCCGCGGCAAGCGTGATCGGCGCTCCGATCAGCCAGGGCAAGCGCGCAGCGATTGCGAACAGATAAGTGCCGATCGCCGGTCCCGCGGCGTCCTTGAGATCGCCGACGACCGCAAAGGCAGCCATGTAGGTCGCCTGCGCGTTGCGTGGCGCGAGCTCCGAGGCGATGGTTTGGGTCACGGGTCCGGCCAGCATGTCCGCGAGCGCCATCAAGCTCACCGCGGCAATCAGGAACGGCAATGCCGGCGATGCCGAGAGGCAAGCGAAGGCGAGCGCCTGCGCGAGGCCGGCGACCAGAACGATGGCGAAGCCGCTTGTCCGTGCCGACGCTTGCGTCAGCGGCAACTGAAACAGCGCGCTGAGCGCGCCGGCATAGGTGAACAGCAATCCGATCTGCGCGGCCGTCAGCACGCCGGAATTGTGGGCATAGAGCGGCGTGACCGCTTCGATCCAGCTGGCGCTGATGCCGAGGATGGCGATCGGCAACAGCAGCGCCGCGAGGCGGCGGTCGCGGAATGCGGCGGAGAGGGCGCCCAAACCCTCATCGTCGTCCTCGTCCTCGCCATGGCTCGGTCCGCTTCGTGTCTCGGTCAGAAACAGGCCGACAGCCAGCGCGCCGATCAAGAGCGCAGCGCCGGAGCCGAAGAACACCAGCCCCAGCGACCACAGCGCCAGCAGAGCGCCTACCGCCGGACCGACCGTATGGCCGATATTCGACATCACGCGGACCAGTGCAAAATGCTGCCGCCGCGTCTGTGCAGGTACGACGTCGGCAATGACCGTCGCCGCCGTCGGATGCAGCACGCTTTCGAACATGCCGATGACGATGAGCGACAGCGCGGCCGCAACGATCCCGTGCGTCAGATAAAGCAGCACGAAGCCGGTGCCGACGCCGGCGCTCGAAATCAGCAGCACCGGGCGCCGGCCGACCCGGTCGGCGATGCCGCCGACAAACGGCGCGGCCAGCAATTCGCCGCCGGCATAGCAACCCAGCAGCAAACCGATATATTCGATGGGGATGCCGGCATCCTGCTGCGCCCAAAGCGCGAAGAACGGCATCAGCACCCCGTCGGCGAGGCCGGCGACAAAGAATATGAACAAGCCTATGCAGGCCGGCCGAGGCAGGTCGCGCACGAAATGGAAAGTCGAGGATAGGAATTTAGCAATGGCCGCCACGTCGATACTCCGCGCTACTGTTCGCAGACCATCGCGTGGCGACGATCCCCGAACGGGCGCGTTGTCTGACGTGAACGCTTACGGCGCGCGAACGCGCGCGAAACCGTTTAGATCAAGGCGAGCGCGGACGCAACAGGGAGGGGCAGCCGCCGCATAGCATGACAATGCATACAGCCACGATTGGACAGCCCACGCTCGCCACTCTATCCATTCGGCCAACCTATCGAGTGGAGCGGATTTGACATTCGCTATCCACTGTGCCGCGATCTTCGAAAGCGAATGCCAAATCCAAAGCTCCACTAGGTACTTATAGTTTGCTAGTGGTCCTTTGATTCAAACATTCGCATAAGCGCATCCGAAAGGGGATGCGAATGTTTGAATCGGACCACTAC
>JASHRW010000281.1 GCA_030037065.1 Xanthobacteraceae bacterium | reverse complement strand
GTCGACCTGATCCCGACCTTCGCGCTCGGCTGCGCCGCGGAATTCCCGCCCGCCGACGAGGGTTGGGGACCGCGCCCGGTACCGGTGGTCAAGGGCCATCCGGCGCTCGCCTCGCACATCGCCCAGTCCGTCATCCTTGATGAATTCGACCTCACTGTCTGCAACAAGATGGAGGTCGATCACGGCATGACAGTGCCGATGAATCTGCTGTTTGGCAAAGTCGACAGGAACGCGCACTGGCCTTGCCCGGTGATTCCGCTCGCGGTCAACGTGGTGATGTATCCGCCGCCGACCGGCCACCGCTGCTTCATGCTCGGGCGGGCGATCAAGAAGGCGGTGGAGTCCTACCCGGACGATTTGCGGGTGGTGATTTTCGGCACCGGCGGCCTGTCGCACCAGATTTCCGGCCCGCGCGCCGGCCTCATCAACAGCAAGTGGGACAAGTCCTTCCTCGACAATCTGTCGGGCAATCCGCAGAAGCTGGTGAAAATCCCGCACATCGACTACATGCGCGAGGCCGGCGCCGAAGGTATCGAGATGGTGATGTGGCTGATCATGCGCGGCGCGCTCGACGACAAGGTCGACGAAGTCTATCGTTTCTACACCGTGCCGGCGTCGAACACGGCCGTCGGCCACATCATCCTGGAAAACCGCAAGCGCTCGGCGGTCAAAAAGTCGACGCCGGCGAAACACAAGCGGGCTGCGGCGCGGATGAAGGTTCCGCGCGTTCGCAGCTAATCCTGTCATGGCCGAGCTTGTCCCGGCCACCCACGTCTTATCTCATGGGCTCAAGACGTGGATACCCGGCACGGCGAGCGAACGCCGCCGCCGTTCGTTGCACGGCTAAAGCCTGGGCATGACGTTGTCAGTTACCGATGGAACGTAAGAGGTTGCTATGAGAGTTTGCGTTGCCGGGCAGGGGGCCTTCGGTCAAAAACACCTTGATGCGCTCAAGCGCATCCCTGACGTCGAGGTCACCTCGCTGGTGGGAGGCAATCAAGACTCCACTGCGCAAGTAGCGAAGAAATACGGTATCGCACACTACACCGGCGAATTGTCTGAGGGCATCAAACGCGCCGACGCGGTGATCCTCACCACGCCGACCAAGATGCATTTCCGCCAGGGCGAGCAGGTAATGCGCGCCGGCAAGCACGTGCTGGTCGAGATTCCGGTCACCGATTCGGTCGACGATGCCGAGGCGCTAGTGAGGATTGCCAAGGAGACCGGCGTGACCGCCATGGGCGGCCATGTGCGCCGCTTCAATCCCAGCCACCAATACGTGCACAAGAAGATCCAGGCCGGAGAGCTGAAAATCCAGCAGATGGACGTGCAGACCTATTTTTTCCGCCGCAGAAACATGAATGCCGCCGGCCAGCCGAGGAGCTGGACCGATCATCTGCTCTGGCATCATGCCGCCCACACGATCGACCTGTTCCAGTATCAGTGCGGCGAAAACATTTCCGACTGCTACGCCGTACAGGGGCCGATCCATCCGCAGCTTTACATCGCCATGGACATGGGGATCGTGGCGAAGACGCCGTCCGGCGCGGTGCTTACGCTATCGCTGTCGTTCAACAATGACGGGCCGCTCGGCTCGTTCTTCCGCTACATCTGCGATAACGGCACATTCAAGGCCTATTACGACGACCTCTCCGACGGCAAGGACAACAAGATCGACCTGTCCAAAGTCGACGTGTCGATGGACGGGATCGAGCTCGAAGACCGCGAATTCATTGCCGCGATCAAGCAAAAGCGCGAGCCAAACGCCAGCCTGCAACAGCTTCTGCCGTGCATGCACGTGCTCGACCGGCTGGAAAAGATCGTCGACCCGGAGCGCCAGGCACACGCGTAATCTTCACCCTCCCCGCGTCGAGCGGCGACGCAGGGAGGATCAAGGATCACTCCACGATCCCGATCAGCTTCGCCAACCGCTCCGGATCGGCGGCGAGCGATTCGGATTCACCGTCGTAGACGATGCGGCCCTTGTCGAGGATTACCGTGCGCGGCGAAAAATTCAGCGCCACGCGACTATTCTGTTCGACCAATACGATCGAGAGTTCGCTGTCCGCACGCAGCCGCGCCAGAACGCCACTCAAGGCCTCGACGAGGACCGGGGCCAAGCCCTCGGTCGGCTCATCCATGAGCAGAATCGTGGGGTTGGTGAGCAGCGCGCGTGCGATTGACAACATCTGCTGTTCGCCGCCCGAGAGCTGATTGCCCATATTGTCGAGCCGCTCCGCAAGGCGCGGGAAAAGCTCGTAGACGCGCGCGTGCGTCCAGGGGCCCGGCCGCGCGGCGATATCGAGGTTTTCCCGCACCGAAAGCGAAGGAAAAATCTCGCGCTCCTGCGGCACGAAGCCGATGCCGGCGAGCGCGCGTCGAAAGCACGGCATACCGTTGAGGGGGTGTCCGTCCAGCGTCACCTCGCCCGCATGCAGCGTGGTGTGGCCCATGATGGTCGACAAGAGCGTGGTCTTGCCGACGCCGTTGCGGCCGATCACGCTGATGCACTCGCCCGGCGCCACGCTAAGATTGACGTCTTCGAGGATCACGGTCTGACCGTAGCCGGCCGAGATGCCGTTCAATTGCAGCGCGCTAGCCATGATGCGCCCTTGCGGTCGCTGCATGCCCGGCCTGGCCGAGATAGACCTCGCGCACTTGCGGGTTCGCCTCGATCTCGCGCGGCGTTCCCTCGGCGAAGATCGCGCCGCTCACCATCACGGTGACGCGCTTGGCGAAACGGAATACCACGTCCATGTCGTGCTCGATGATCAAAACGGCAATGTGTTCCGGCAGCCCTTCGATGGCGTCGAGAATGATATGACTTTCCGCGCTGGGCACGCCGGCGGCTGGCTCGTCTAGCAGCAGCACCTCGGGCCTCAGTCCGATGGCGATCGCCAGCTCAACCAGACGCTGGCGGCCGTAGGGCAGTTCGGAGACGCGATGGCGCGCCGCGTCGGCAAGCTTGAGCGTCTGCAAAAGCTGTATCGACTCGTCGATGATATCGGTGCGCCTTCCGGCCGGGTAGAACATCGCGCCCGCCGTGCCGACGCGTTCGGCCACCGCCATGCAGACATTTTCGAGCACTGACAGGCCGCGAAACAGCCGGTTGATCTGAAATGTTCGCGCGATGCCGAGCTTGACCCGCTCGGCCTGCACCGTGGCGCTGATGTCGCGGCCGGAAAGCAGGACGCGTCCCCGGGTCGCCGGCAGTACGCCGGTAAGCAGGTTGATGAACGTAGTTTTGCCGGCGCCGTTGGGGCCGATCAACGCATGGCGCGCGCCGACGCCAAGCTTGAAGTCGACGCCCTGCACGGCGACAAGCGCGCCGAAATGCCGGCTCAAGCCCTGCGTCTCCAGGCGAATCTCGCTCATGGCGCCGCGCGCCGCGGGCCGAACCGTTGCCACAACGTCTCGCCGAGGCCGAGAATCCCGTTGCGGGCAAACAGTGCGATCAGAACGAGCACTATTCCGAGGCCAAGCTGCCAAGCAGCGGGATAGATTTGCGCCAGAAAATGCTCCAGCGCCAGATAAACGACGGCGCCGATGAACGCGCCATAGAGCCGTCCGTAGCCGCCGAGAATAAGCACAATGAGTACGGTGGCGGAGCGGTCGAGACCGAGAACGGCGAGATTGACGAAGGCGGTGGTTTGCGCCGATAGGCCGCCGGCGACGCCGGCGAGCGCTGCCGAAATGGTATAGCAGACGATAAGCCGCCGACGCACCGGCGAGCCGATCGCGTGCATGCGCAGCACGTTTTCACGGATGCCCGTCAGGCTCTGGCCGAACGGCGAATAGACCAAGATGCGCACGAATATGAAGCAGACAAGAATGACGCCGAGCGCGAACAGATATTGGGTGTCGGCGTAGAGCGGATTGAATTCGAACACGCCGAACACCGGACTAATGGGCAGGCTGGGCAGCCCGTCGAAGCCGCCCGTGTAGGCGGCCGCCATATTGGCCGCCTCGTACAGGAGCGTCATCGTGCACAGAGTCAGCATCAGCAATGTGAGGCCCGTGGTGCGCAGCAGAACGAGCCCCGAGAGAAAGCCGATCACGCCCGCCACCGCCGCGGCGAGCAGGAGGCCCGTGATCGGCTCGGTCCAGATGTTGTAGGAAGCCAGCATCCCGACCGTATAGGCGCCGACGCCGAAGAACGCCCCGTGGCCGAGGGTGATGATGCCGGCGTAGCCGAGCGCGAGATCGAGCGAGAGCGCAAACAGGATCGTTACCAGAAGGTCACAGCCAAATCCCAAATAATCCGGAAAGGCGAAATAGAAGGCGAGCCCGGCGATCCACGGTAGCGCTTCCCACCAGCGCAGCCGGTGGCGGCGCATGAGGACGCGGGCTGCGGGATTTTGGCCAGCAGCTGCTGCGGATGCTTCACCGGCAGTAGAAATCGCGACGCTCACAGGCCTTTCCTTCCAAACAATCCTTGGGGTCTTGCCAGTAGGATCAGAATGGTCAGAGCGTAGATGAAGATGGTGCCGCCTTTCGGCAGGTAGAGCGTCAGCACGAAGTCGAGTATGCCGAGAATGAGTGACGCATAATAGACGCCGATGACGCTGCCCAGCCCGCCGACCGACACCGCGATCAGAAAATAGACCAGATATTTAAGCGGGTACTGAGGATCGAGGCCCAGGAACTCGGCGCCGAGTCCGCCGCCGATCCCCGCCATGCCGCTGCCGAACGCAAAGGTGATGGTGAACAGCCGGTCGACGTCGATGCCAAGCGATTCGGCCATGCGCCGGTTGTCGACGGTGGCGCGGATCTGACCGCCGATCCGTGAGCGCTCGAACGTGAGCCAGATGCCCAGCGCAATGAGGAATCCGACCACGATCAGGAAAATGCTGTAGGCGCGGTACTGGATGAAGCCGAGATTAAACTGGCCGGACAAGGCAGGCGGCAGCTGGAGCTGCTGAGTTTCGGACCCGACCACGATGATGGTGGAGGCGATAAAGATGAAGATCAGGCCGATGGTGAACAGAACCTGATCGAGTTCGCCGGCGCGGTAGAGCCGGCGATAGAGCATGCGTTCGAGAACGACGCTCAGTGCCGCGGTAGCGACAAAGCCGAGCGCCAGTGCCGCGCCAAAACCGAAATGTGCGCGGTTCATGCTCAGCACGATGACGTAGCCGCCGAACATGGCAAGGGCACCATGGGCGAGGTTGACGAACCCCATAAGCCCCATGGTGACTGAAAGTCCCACCGAGACGATGAACAGCACGGTCCCGGCGGCCAATCCGCCTAAGACGATCCCGGCGATATCAGCAACGGCATTCACGGGCGCTCCGGCGGGAAAACGGCAAACAGCGAATGGCGAATAGCCGCATCTCTATTCGCCGCTTCGCTCTCTCGCAATCTGCCGTCACTTCTTCGGTGCGCAGGGACCGATTGCCAGCTCCTTGCACTGGTCTTTCACATTGTGGAAGGTCGCGAGCACCTTTTCATGAAGCTTGCCGTCCGAGCCCTTCACGACCTGGTCGAGATATTCGTTCATGACGATGTCGCGCGTGTGCGGATCGATCTCAATCGGGCCCTGCGGGCTATTGAACTTCCAGCCCTCCAGCGACTTCACGGCCGCTGCTCCATCATCGATCTTGCCTTTTGTGGCGTGCAAAGCGTGATTAATTGCAGCTATGCCGTCCCATGCACCGACCGAGGTGAAGTTCGGGGTCGAGTCCGGGCCATACGCCTTCTTCCAGGCGGCGACGAAGGCCTTGTTCTGCGGGTTGTCGAGATCGGCGTTGTAATGATGCACGGTGATGAGCCCGACCGCGCTTTCGCCCATGCCCTGCAGCAAGTCGTCTGGGACGATGTCGCCGGTACCGATCAACTGTGTGCCAGCGGCTTTC
The DNA here is from genome assembly GCA_030037065.1 of Xanthobacteraceae bacterium. Classification (GTDB taxonomy): domain Bacteria; phylum Pseudomonadota; class Alphaproteobacteria; order Rhizobiales; family Xanthobacteraceae; genus BOG-931. Next base: position 18,962 of record JASHRW010000281.1, on the reverse strand, counting down.
ATGCCAAGCGCGGCGAAGGTCTTGACGACCGCTGTGGCCTGATCGCCAGCGGGCACGAACACGAACAGCACGTTCGGATGCTCGTCTTTGACGCGCTGAAAGAACGGCGTGAAGTCGGGGGTGGCCTCCGGCCCGCCGGCCGGAATGGCATCGATCACTTTGCCGCCATTATGCTCGAAGGCGTACTTGAAGGCGTTTAGCGCGTCCTTGCCCGGCGGATAGTCCGTATAGGCGACGACCGCGGTCTTCGCATGCAAGTATTTGGCCGCCTCCTCACCCATGACGTAGCTTGACTGCCACAGGGTGAATGAGGTGCGCACGTAATACGGCGAGAGGTTCGTGATAAAAGCGGTGCCGGCATTCATAATCACGCCGAGCCGTTTTCCGGCGGTGACGACTGGTGCCGAGGCGATCGCATCGGGCGAATAGATCCAGCCCGCAAGCACATCGACCTTTTCCTGCGTGAGCAGTTCCTGGGCGTCGATCTTCGCGGCCGCGCCGTTCGGCGCCTTGGAATCGCGCTTGATGATCGTGAGCTTGTAGGGCTTTATCTGCGCGGCATTGAGCTTCTGATAAAGATCGATGGCTTTATCCATCTCTGGCGACAGCTCGGCGCCGGGGCCGGTGTAGGGCAGAATCAGACCGATTTTCACGTCCTGGGCCTGCGCCTGGCTGGTCGCGCCGCCGGCCGCAATGGCCATAGCGCCTGCTGCGGCAATCACCGCGATCGTGTGTCTGGACATCAATACCCTCCCAGTCTTTCGGATTTTGCCAGTTTCCACAGTATGCGCCGATAGTAGGGCCAAAGCGGGAATTGGCGCAAGCGAAGCGGTATTGTGGCGGTGTGCGGCTTCGTCGCACACTTTCCCGGGATGTTCGGCGACGGAGAGGGAAAAACGCGATCAAGCCCAGCTTGCGAAACTAAGGCCGGTCCCGGTCCCGGCCGGGGTGCGGTAGCCGGGGACATATTCAAACCAGTTCAGATCGAGATGCTCGCAAGCGCCGGCGACGCCGACCCAATTGAGGATTTCCGAGCTGCCGGAATGCAGCTTGTGCCGCGGCAGGTTCAGCAGGAATGCGGCATCCTTGTCGGCGCAGGCCTTGAGGATGGCGCGGTCGAATTCCTCATCCACCAGAAAATGGCTCAAGCCTCCGGACGCGATGATGCCGATCCGGGCGTGCTCCGGATAGGTCTCGACCGCTTTGCGGATGGCTTGACCAAGCTCGTAGCAGCGTCGTGGCCGCGGCTGGTTCGGCGGAAAATAGGTATTGAGAAAGACCGGCACGATAGGAATAGGCTTTGCCGGATCCATCAGCCGGCGGTGCACATAGGCCATGCCGTGGCCTTCACCTTCGCCCTGGCGCATGCGTTTTGACGAAGCCGGATCGAAGCCGTTGTCCATCAGCCAGTCGATCAAATGCAACGCGAGCTTGGCCTCGACCGGATAGGCGCGCGGCTTCTGCTCCTCAAAAAAGCCCTGACGGTTCTTGACATACCACTCCGGAAAACGCCGATGGTATTGCTCATGCTGTTCGTTGCTGTTGAGGATCGTTTCGCCGTAATAGATCGCAAAGGTCGGCCGGTTATCTTCCAGGTAGGCTTCGTCCTGATCGTCGCTCATGACGATGAGCGCGTCGAGCTTCGCGGAGTTGAGCGTCTTGCTTAACCGCGCGCCGGCGGCGCGCACCTTGTTCTGCCGCGCGACGAGCTCGGCGGGTGCCACCATGGCGGCCATTTTCGGATCAGCCTTTTCCAGAAGTTCGGCGTATGTGGTCGGCCGGCCTTCCCTGTCGCGATGCTTGATTTTCCGATCCGTCTCTTCAAAGCGGGGCAGGGTCTCGTCGGAAGCAAGCAGCATCGGCGTGTGCGACGATCCAAGCCCGAGCACGATTTTGGCCATCTGCAACTCCCTTGCGCAACTCCCTTGGTCCGACCGGGCGTATTTATGTCATCATAGCACGGTCCCGAGCCACAGCGGCAGCGTTCGGATCCCATATCAGCCGGCGGCCGGCGAGTGCGTCGGTGTCGTCATCAGCGGCGGCAATTCGACTGCAGTCGGTTTTGAACGGTGAGAGGCTATGCAGCGCAGCCGATCGCGAATACTGACAACCCACACCGGCAGCCTGCCGCGGCCGCGTGAGCTGACGCAGCTCTACGCCTTACGGGCGCGCGGTAAACCGGTCGACGCGGCGGAGATCGAGCATCTGGGGCGCGAAGCCGTGCGCGCGGCAGTGCGCAAGCAGCACCAAGCCGGCATCGACGTCGGTAATAACGGCGAACAACAGCGGGATTCGTTTTTTCTGTATCTGAAAAGCCGGCTGTCGGGTCTCGGCGGCGACTGGGAGCGGCCGTCGCGTGCCGACATCGACCGCTATCCCGAGTTCAAGCGCATGTGGACCGAACAGCATGCCGGAAAGACGCAAGTCTCGGCGCTGGGGGGCTTGCCGAAGGCAATCGGCGCTGTGCGCTATCTTGACGATCGTGCCATCAATGACGAGTGCCGCTTGCTGCGCGACGTGCTGGAGGAAAATTCCGGCGTCTTTGTCGAGCCGTTCATGACCGTGCCGTCGCCAGGCATTTTGGCCACCGCGGTGCGCAACGAACATTACGACACTCTCACCGATTATCTGAGGGCGCTCGGCGCAGCTCTGCAAGTCGAGTATGAAGCGATCGTCAACAACGGGTTCTTGTTGCAAATCGATGCGCCCGATCTCGCGCTTGAGCGCCACATCACCTATAAAGACCGACCGGTTTCCGCCTTCATCGACTTCGTCGAGCAGGTCGTCGCCGCCATCAATCGAGCGCTCGTCAACGTGCCGCGTGACCGCGTGCGCCTGCACGTGTGCTGGGGCAATTCCGAATCGCCGCACGATTGTGACGTGCCACTGGAGGATATCCTGCCGGCGCTGCTTGCGGCCGATGTCGGCGGCTTGGTGCTGCCGTTCGCCAATCCGCGGCACGCCTACGAATTCCGATGCTTCGCGAGGCACCCGCTCGCCGACGATCAGCTTTTGGTCGCCGGCGTCATCGATCCGCTCACTAATTTCGTCGAGCATCCGGAAGTGGTGGCGGATCGCATCGAGCGCGTCGCCGCCGTCGTTGGCGATTCCTCGCGGGTTCTGGCGGGAACCGATTGCGGATTTGACACCTCGGCCGGATGGGGTCGAGTCGCCGCTGATGTGGTCTGGGCCAAGCTTGCGAGTTTGCGCGACGGTGCTCGCCTCGCTTCCAAGCGGTTGTTTGCCGGGGACAAGACAAATTGAACGATACGCGGCGTCTGGAGTACTGCAACGCAGCCATGACGTTGCGCACAAAGCGGAAATCTCGTAAACGACATCACCGAAACCAAGCACAATCGCGACAGATTGCGCCGGCAGCACCGCTGCGGCGCAGCGAAAGCAATTAGGAATCGCGCGATGACCGGAATGCTGGAACAGGAACTGCCGGGGCTGGGTCACAACAACCCGTCGCCTGAAGATGCCGACGAGATCAAGCACGGCCGATGGGAGCGCTGGGCCAAGAAGCGCACCTTCGTGCGCGCGCTCGAAGGCACCTATAGCCACCTCTACAAGAAGCTTTTGGAAGAGCCGCGCGTTTATTCGTCCAAGGACCATCCGTGGAAGGGCGGTCCGTCGATGTACGGCAAGCACATCATCTCGCCGCAGGCCGTCAACATCGTACAATCGATCGAGTCGCACATCGAATGCTACGCGCCGCTCAATGCCGGGCAGAAGCACGGGCACCTCAACAGCGCGGTGTTCTACGTGCTCAAGGGGCACGGCCACGACATTCACGATGGCCGCTATATCAAATGGAAAGCCGGCGACGTCATGCTGGTGGAGAACGCCAGCGTCCATCAGCATTTCAACGACGACGATAAGGAATCGGTCATCCTCCTGGTGTTCAAGGCGAAGCCGCTGTTTTTGTTCATGCACCTTCTGTTCCAGAAGATGGTGGAATGGCCGACCGACAAGCTGCCGCCGGGCGTGACCGAATTTCATCCGCCGACGGAAATTTGAGCCGGGAAAAGACGATGTCGTTATTTGAAGACAAAACGCCGTCGCTGTCCGGCTCCGCGGAGAGCAATTTCCTCGCCGAGGCGATCGTCGAGTCGGAACATTTCCGCGCGGATTACGCCACACTGCCGAACGTCATCAAGGCCGAGGACATGCCGTGGGAGCGTTCGCCCGACGGTCTGATCAAGCATCTCGTGCACAAGAAGATGCACACGCGCGAATGCTGCATGGAAGCTTATATGCAGTTCCTCAAGGATGGCGAGCGCTCGGGCAAGCACCGCCACATGTGGGAAGAACTGTTTTTCGTGGTCGAAGGCTCGGGCTACGACCTGCACTGGGACCTGAAATGGGACTGCCTCGACGCGTTTCAGTGGGAATGGTCGGATGAGCCGAAGAAATTCGAATGGACGGTCGGCGACTACGTCTACATTCCGCCGTTCACCATGCACCAGCACTTCGCCAAGCCCGGCGAGGAGTGCCGCATCATCGTGATGAGCAATCGCATCGTCAAAGACATGGGGTTCGACTGGTACGATCAGGTTGAGCGCGCGCCGGGGTTTTGAGCCGGAATGACGCCAGGGGTAGCCTCACGGTACCAGCAAGAGCTTCCCCAACACCACGCCGCTTTCCAGCATCTGGTGCGCCCGCGCCGCTTCCGTAAGCGGCAGCCGCGCGTGGATGCGCGGATGAAGCTTGCCGGCGGCGAGCATGTCGATGAGCGCGCGCATGCCGGCGCGCCGTTCGTCGACCATGTGATCCCACGTGTGAATCGAGAACTGCCGGATCGCCGGCGAGTTTTTGCTCGCGCGCAATGTCGATTGCAGATCGAACTGCGCCTTGCCGCCGAGCCCGCCATAAACCACCAGCATGCCGCAAGGCGCCAACATCGCGATATTGCCGGGGACGCTCGGTCCGCCCACCGGATCGATGATGATGTCGACGCCGCGCCCGGCTGTCATTTCCCTTACGCGCTCGCTGACGTTATCACTCTTTCGATCGATGACGTGATGCGCGCCGAGTTCTCTGGCGAAACGTCCTTTCCCTTCGCTGCTGACGACGCCGATGATGACGAGGCTGGCCGCTTTCGCCAGATCGATCAGCGCATTCCCCATCCCACCGGCTGCGGCGTAGATGAGCAGGCTTTGGCCCCGCTGCGGCCGCACCGCATCTCCGAAGATGTGGTAGGCCACCTGATAATTGGCGAGCGACGCCGCGGCATCAAAATCGACATTATCGGGCAAAACAAACGTCGCCTCGGCGGGTGCCGCGACGTATTCGGCGTAGTGTCCGCCGCGATGCAGACGTTCGCGCGCCGTGGCGTAGACGCGCTGGCCCACCTTCCGTGATGTTACGCCTGCTCCGATTTTTTCGATCGTGCCGGCAAGCTCGGTGCCGGGAATGGCCGGCAGTGGCGGCATCCAGCTATAGGTGCCGGCGCGAATGAGCGTGTCCGGAATGCCGACGCCGATGGCGTGGGCGCGAATCAGTACCTCGCCGGGTCCCAGCTCCGGGATCGGCACGTCGAGGCATCGCAGGACACTGGGCGGACCAGGCTCGCTGAACTGGATGATTTTCATCGCTGGCTTTCTTGCGGCGTGACGGTGCGCATCGACCGTGCGCTCATGCACCTGCGGTGGTGCGACTTTCCCTGATCATAAACGCCCCGATCAAAGCACACACAGAGCCGCCAATAGGCATACCTCATATCGATCTCGGCATTGATAATTTGCGAGAGCGGCCGGGTGACTATAGAAAATCCCGTAAGCAAGAGCCAATGCCGCCCGATGATCGCACGGCACGGCGCATTGTCGGAGCGCGCGAGTAGAGTCCAAGCAATGACGACAAAATATCGACTGGGCGTCGATGTCGGCGGCACCCATACCGACCTGGTGCTGCTCGATGCTGGCAGTGGCGCCGTTGCGGTGGAAAAAGTGTCTACGACGCCGAACAATCCGGCGCTCGGCATCATGCGCGGCATCGCCAATTTTGCCGCGCGCGGAATCGATCTCGCGGCGATCGAATTTTTCTCCCACGGAACCACCATCACAACCAATGCGCTTTTGGAAATGCGCGGCGCCAAGGTCGGGCTCCTGATTAACCGCGGCTTTCGTGCCGTGCAGGAAACGCAAGGACAGGCGCGCGACGGCAACGTATTCGATTATTTCTTCCAGAAGCCGGCGCCGATCGCGCCGCAGAGTCTCACCCGCGAGATCGGCGGACGCATCGATTACACCGGCAGGGTGCTTGAGCCGCTCGACGAGAATGCGGTGCGCCAAGCCGCTACCGAGCTGAAGGCGGCCGGCGTCGTTTCGATCGCGGTCTGTTATCTGTTTTCGTTCATGAACCCCGCGCATGAACAGCGGAGCGCCGCGCTCGTCCGCGAGGTGTTCCCCGAAGTGCACATTTCGCTCTCCTGCGAGGTGCTGTCGCGCGTGCGCGAATGGCCGCGGCTGTCGGCGACGTTGCTCAACGCCTATCTGGCTCCGGTACTCGTGACCTACATCGCCGATCTGGAAAAGCGGCTCGGCGCGGCCGGGGTCAAAACCCGGCAGCGTTTCTTGATGCAGTCGAACGGTGGCGTGATGCCGTTTGCCGCTGCGGTCACCGGGTACAAGACAGTGCACAGCCTGCTGTCGGGTCCGGCGGCCGGCGCGCAGGCGAGTGCCTATTTGCCGCGCGAAGACCATTTGGGCGCGCGCGGCCTGGTTACGCTCGACATGGGCGGCACCTCTTGCGACATCGCCTTCATCGAAGGTGGCGCGCCACTGGAAGTGACCGAAGGCACGGTAGCGCGCCGCCAGCTCGACGTGCCGGCACTCGACCTCACCACCATCTCCGCCGGCGGCGGCTCGATCGTGTGGATCGACCGCGCCGGGTTTCTATCGGTCGGGCCACAGAGCGCCGGCGCCGATCCCGGCCCGGTCTGTTACGGCCGCGGCGGCGACAATCCGACGGTAACCGACGCCGATCTTGTCTGCGGGTTTCTCAATCCGGACTATTTCCTCGGCGGCACACAAAAGCTCGACGCCGATGCCGCGTGTGCGGCGATCGAGACGAAGATCGCCAAGCCCCTACAAATGACGCCCGCACAAGCCGCGGCCGGCGTCCGCCGCATCGTCGACATGCGCATGGCCGACGAGGCGCGGGTGTTTGCCGCGCGGCGCGGCGTCGATCTCAATGAATTTGCGCTGCTGCCATTCGGCGGTGCCGGCGCCGTGCACGCCGCCGCTGTCGCCGAGGAACTCGGCATGCGAACGATCATCGTGCCGGCGCGGCCGGGCGCATTCTCGGCGCTGGGTCTGCTCTGCACCGATGTGCTGCACGACTACATCCGCTCCGACCTCTGTCCGCTCGACCGGCTCGATCCCGCACGCGCGGAAGAGATTTTCCGCAACCTGGAAGCAAAGGCCGCGAGCGAACTCGCCGCCGAAGGCCTCGCGGCAAGCGCGGCTGTGTTCGAGCGCGATCTCGACATGCGTTATGCCGGGCAAGGCTATGAGCTGCGCGTGCCGCTAGGCGGCCTGTGGCGCGAAGTGCTCGATGCCACATCGCTGGCAGCGGCGCGGGCGCGCTTCGACGACGTGCATGAGCGCATTCACGGCCACGCCGCGAAGGAGAAAAGCGTTGAAGTGGTGAGCTATCGCCTGCGCGTGCGCGTGAGCGTGCCGAAATTCTCGCCGCGGCTGGGGGACGCGCGCCTGCCGGCGCCGCCGCCAGCCGATGCGGCGAAGGGAAGACGCTTCGTGTTCTTTGCCGCCGACAGATCAAACGAGACGACGATCTACGATCGCGACCGCCTTGCCGTCGGTGCGGCATTCGCCGGCCCCGCCATCGTCGAGCAATTCGATGCGACCAGCGTTGTGCCGCCTGGATGGCAAGCGTCGGTCGACCGCTACAGCAATCTCATCCTGAAGAGGATCGACTAAAGCGCCATCCTATTCGTCATGCGCGGGCTTGGCCCGCGCATCCGTGTCTTTGATCTCGTTTTTTAAGACGTAGATGGCCGGAACAAGTCCGGCCAGGACGGCATAAGGAGTTGGAATGTCGCCTCAGCTCTGCCAGCCAAAGGCGACCTTATCGAGCACGCGGGTGCCGAATTTTTCCGAAGAACGGGCAACTGCCTTGCCGCCGAGCGCGCGGTAGAAGTCGACCGCGTTATCGTTTTCCGACAGCGCCCAGACGATGAGCGATTTGAGCGCGCTCTGCGCTAGATCGCGCCGCGCCGCGGTGAACAACCGCCGACCGAAGCCCAGGCCCTGGAATTCCGGCCGCAGATAGAGCTCGTAGATCTCGCCGTCGTAGTAGAGGCTACGCGCGCGGTTACGCCCATAATTGGCGTAGCCGGCGATTTTGTCGCCGAATTGCAGGAGTGCGATGCGGCTGCCTTTACGGATGGCGCTCTCCCACCAGGCTGGGCCGCGGCGGACGATAAGCTTTTCGAGTTCGGTGCCCGGAATGATGCCCTGATAGGCCGTCCGCCACGCTTCATCGTGGCATTCCGCGACTGCGCCGGCATCGGAAGCCTTGGCGCGACGGACTTCTATCAGGATGGTACTCATGGCGCGATCAAAGCAAGCGATCCCATGGGCTTCAAGGGCCGAGATTCACGTTCAGTTAACGATGTGGATTATTAGCGGAATCGGCACGGCTGCACCATGACTGGGAGCGAAAAAATGTGTGGTCCGAACCGATTCCATGGAAGCTGTTGCAGAAGCGACACGGTTTTGCGAATTTTTGCGCAAGTGGCCGGTTGTTGCTCGAAAGTGGTAGCAACAGGCCGTTGATTTCGCGCATCATGGCGCACGGCAGGGGCTGAACTCGGGTAGGTTCAGACCCGTTCGGTTTCCTTGCGCCGCTCGTCGCGCTTGCGCTCGATCGGATCCAGCAGCTTTTTGCGCAGCCGAATCGATTTCGGCGTGATCTCGACGTATTCGTCGTCCTCGATATAGGACAACGCCTTCTCCAGCGTCATGCGAATGGGCGGCGTCAATCGAATCGCCTCGTCCTTGGCATGGGTGCGGATGTTCGTGAGCTTCTTGCCCTTGAGCACGTTGACTTCAAGGTCGTTGCCGCGGGTGTGCTCGCCGACGATCATGCCGCGATAGACCTTCCAGCCGGGCTCGATCATCATCGGTCCGCGGTCTTCCAAGTTCCACATGGCGTACGCGACGGCGTCGCCCTGATCGGTCGAGATCAGCACGCCGTTGCGCCGTCCAGTGATCTCTCCGCGGTACGGTCCATAGGCATGAAACAGGCGGTTCATTACCGCGGTACCGCGCGTGTCGGTGAGAAGTTCGCCGTGATAGCCGATCAGCCCGCGCGTCGGCGCGTAGAAGATAAGCCGCACGCGGCCGCCGCCCGATGGGCGCATCTCGACCAGTTCGCCTTTGCGCTCGGCGAGTTTCTGCACGACTATGCCGGAATGTTCTTCATCGACGTCGATGACGACTTCTTCGATCGGTTCGAGCAACTCGCCCGACGGGCCGTGCTGGAACAGCACTTTCGGCCGTGACACCGAAAGCTCGAAGCCCTCGCGCCGCATCGTCTCGATGAGGATGCCGAGCTGCAATTCGCCGCGGCCGGCGACCTCCATGGAATCCTTCTCAGTCGATTCGGAAATGCGCAACGCGACATTGCCTTCAGCTTCGCGCAACAGCCGCTCGCGAATGACGCGGCTCTGCACCTTGTCACCTTCGGTCCCGGCCAGCGGCGAATCGTTGATGCGGAACGTCATGGTCAGCGTCGGCGGATCGATCGGTTGCGCCGGCAGCGGCTCGGCCACCTCGGGCGCGCACAGGGTGTGCGAGACGAAAGCCTCGGGCAGGCCGGCGACGGCGACGATGTCGCCGGCGAAAGCCTCGTCGATCGGTGCGCGCTCCAAGCCGCGGAAGGCCAGCACCTTGGTCACGCGGCCTTCCTCGACCGGGCCGCCATGGCGGTCGAGGACCTGCACGTTCTGATTGGGCTTCACGCTGCCGGAAAAAATCCGCCCGGTGACGATGCGGCCCAAGTAAGGGTTGGCCTCGAGAATCGTACCCAGCATACGGAACGGGCCGTCCTCGACCGTCGGCCGCGCGACGTGCCGGAGCACCAGCTCGAACAGCGGCGCCATGCCTCGATCCTTGGGTCCGGCAGGGTCGGCGGCCATCCAGCCCTGCTTGGCCGACCCGTAGAGGAGGGGAAAATCGAGCTGCTCTTCGCTGGCGTCCAGCGCGGCAAACAGGTCGAAGACCTCGTTGGCGACCTCGGTCGCGCGCGCGTCCGGCCGATCGACCTTGTTGATGACGACGATCGGCTTCAGCCCCACCTTGAGTGCCTTGGTGACCACGAACTTAGTCTGCGGCAGCGGACCCTCGGCGGCATCGACCAGCACCAGCACGCCGTCTACCATATTGAGGATGCGTTCGACTTCGCCGCCAAAATCGGCGTGGCCGGGGGTGTCGACGATGTTGATTCGGGCGTCCCGCCAGACCAGCGAGGTCACCTTGGACAGGATGGTGATGCCGCGCTCGCGCTCAAGGTCGTTGGAATCCATCGCGCGCTCGGCGACGCGCTGATTCTCGCGAAACGCGCCCGATTGCTGTAAAAGCCGATCGACCAGCGTGGTTTTGCCGTGGTCGACGTGGGCTATGATGGCGATATTGCGAAGGTTCATTGCGCCCTAAACCAAAAACGAGCCCCAAGGGGCCCGCGTGCGTGGCCGGAATATAGTCAGCCGGCTCCCAGAAGCAATGTCGCCCGGTAGCGGAGCCAAATAAGCTCATTACATTTGTCGGATGGGCATTTTGCGGCTCGGATTTTGCATTCGGTGAAGTTCTATGCGCTGCCCTTTGAGTGTCAAAAACAAACGCCGTGTCCTGTGCATTTTCCCTGCCTATACGCCGTCGTTTGGCACGTTTGCCCATGCCTATCGGCTGATGGGCCGGGTACGGGCGTTCATGCCGCCGCAGGGCCTGTTGCTGATCGCGGCGTACCTGACGCAATCGTGGCAGGTCCGCTTCATCGATGAGAATATTTCGCCGGCGGGCGCCGCCGATTTCGCCTGGGCCGACGTGGTGATGGTCAGCGGCATGCATATCCAGGAGCCGCAGATCCATGATATCGCCGCGCGCGCCAAGGGGGCCGGAAGGGTCAGCGTGCTTGGCGGCGCCTCAGTGTCCGGCGCGCCCGAACATTATCCGGACTTCGATTATCTTCACATCGGAGAGATCGGCGACGGCACCGATCGGTTGATCGCGCGTCTCGATGAGACTGTGGCGCCCCCGTCCGAGCAAATGCGCTTCGAGACCAAGGAAAGGCTGCCGCTTTGCGATTTCCCAATACCGGCCTATCAGCTGATTAGGCTCGATCGCTATCTGATCGGAAGCCTGCAATTCTCCAGTGGCTGCCCCTATCGCTGCGAGTTCTGCGATATCCCTGCGCTCTATGGACGCCAGCCGCGGCTGAAGACGCCGGAACAGATTACCGCTGAGCTCGACGCCATGTTGGCGCAGCCCAGCCATCCACCGGTCGTTTATTTTGTCGACGACAATTTTATCGGCAACCGCAAGGCAGCGCGCGAAATGCTGCCGCATTTGATTGCCTGGCAGCGCAAGCACGGTTATCCGCTGAACTTTGCCTGCGAGGCCACCCTCAATCTCGCCAAGCAAACCGAGATCCTCACGCTCATGCGCGAGGCGCACTTTCACACCGTTTTCGTCGGCATCGAGACGCCGGAAGTCGACGCGCTCAAAGCCATGCGCAAGGACCAAAACGCGACGCTGCCGATGATGGACGCGATTCGCATGCTCAACAGCTATGGCCTGGAAGTCACGTCCGGCATCATTCTCGGCCTCGACACCGATACGGCCGACACCGAGAAGCGGCTGAAAGCCTTCATCGATCACTCGCAGGTGCCGATCCTCACCATCAACCTATTGCAGGCGCTGCCGCGAACGCCGCTATGGGATCGCCTCAAGCGCGAGGGCCGATTGATCGGCGACGACGCGGGGCTCGAAAGCAACGTCCGTTTCCTTCGCCCTTACGACGAAGTGGTGGCGACGTGGCTGCGCTGTATCGCCCATGCCTACGACCCCGAACGCTTGTTTGCGCGCTTCGCCCATCAGGTCGAGGCGACGTACATCAATCGCAAGGTCGGGCCGGTGCGCGGCAAGCTCACAATCAACAATCTGCGCAGCGCGGCGGTGCTGGCTTTCAACATTGTATTCCGTGTCGGGATCCTGTCCGATTATCGGCGCCCATTCTGGCGCGCCGCCCGCAAAGCGCTGCGCCGCGGTCAGATCGACGCCGTGCTGGGCATGGGCTTCGTCGCGCATCATCTAATACGGTTCACGCGCGAGGCACTGCAGGGCGATCACAATGCCTCGTTCTATTCGGCGCGCGGGCGGGAGCGCATCCTCGCCCGTCAGGAGGCGCGTTTGCTGCGCCGGTCGGCCTGACAAGGCTTGGTAGTGGCGATCCCGCCCCGCACGGTGGTGATTTTGCCGCATATCTGCGAGAGTGGTCGCGGGCGAGGCGGTTCTCACACACGGAGCTCTCAGATGAGTCAAAAACTATCCGGCGAGGCCCGCAAGACGGCGCTCGGCCGGCTCAAGGGCTGGGGCGAGGTCGGCAGCCGCGACGCCATCAGCAAGAAATTCGTCTTCGCCGACTTCAATGCGGCATTCGGCTTCATGACGCGCGCCGCGCTCATTGCGGAAAAAATGGATCATCACCCGGAATGGTTCAACGTCTACAAGACCGTCGAGGTAACGCTGTCGACGCACGATGCCGGCGGCGTCACCGAACGCGATATCCAGCTTGCAGAGACGATGGATAAACTCGCGGGCTGAATTTCGCCTTGCAACCGCCGCCTTTTGCCGCCATCTTCCGATCGCCGTGGAGCCCTTCGGAGGGACACATGTGGTCTTGGCAGCAAGCAGCGTCTTGGCAGGATTTTGCGGCGCTCACGCGGCGCATGGCCGCCAATGAACAAGGGTTGTGGCGCAAAATCTGGCGGTTGCTGTTGCGCGAGGCGGCGAGCTTGCCGCTCGCCGAGCAACTGCTGACCGCACATTATTGCGCGTTCGACCGCAACACGCCGCTCTACGTGAAGGGCGTTCTGGTGGGCGCGATCGTGTATTTCATCGTGCCCGACCGCTTTATTCCGAAAAATCTTCCTTTGATCGCCTTTGCCGACGACGCTGCGGTGCTCGCCGCGGCGTTCAAGTCGGTCTCCTCGCACATCAAGCCGGAACACAAGGAGGCGGCGCAGCGCACGTTGACGCGGCTGCGCGCCGCTCGCTGAGCGCCGGTCACGGCCGCAGCGCGATCTTTCCCATCACCTTGCGTTCGGAAATGAGTTTCATCGCAGTGGCGATTTCGGCGAGCGGATAAACCGCGTGCACGTGCGCGGATAGCTTGTCCTCGGCGGCCCAGCGCGCGACGTCGGCAAGCAGCGCGTGCTGCTTTTGCGGCTCGCGCTTGCTCCATGAACCCCAGAATACGCCGCGAATGTCGCAGCCTTTGAGCAGAACGAGATTGAGCGGGAGCTTGGGAATTTCGCCGGCCGTGAAGCCGACCACGAGATAGCGGCCCTGCCAGGCGAGCGAACGCACCGCCGGTTCCGCATAGCGGCCGCCGACTGGGTCATAGACCACATCGATGCCATGCTCGCCGCCGAGTCTTTTCAAACCGTCGCGCAAATCTTCCTTTGTGTAATTGATCGTTTCGTCGGCGCCATGCGCCCGCGCGAAAGCGAGTTTTTCGTCGGACGAGACGCAGGCGATGACGCGGGCGCCTAGGAGCTTGCCGAGCTCGACGCAAGCGAGGCCGGTGCCACCTGAGGCGCCGAGCACCGCCAGCGTCTCGCCGGGCTTGAGCTGCGCCCGCTCGCGTAGCGCGTAGAGCGATGTCCCGTAGGTAATGCTGAGCCCTGCGGCGCGCTCAAAGTCGAGCTGTTCCGGGAGCTTTACCAGTTGCCGCGCCGGCACGCCGACCAATTCGCGTGCCGCGCCCCAGCCGGTAAAGGTCATGACGCGGTCGCCGGGCGCGACTTCGCTCACGCCATCGCCGACACGTTCGACGACGCCAGAAAATTCGGCCACCGGGGAGAACGGAAACGGCGGCTTCTGCTGATATTTGCCGGCGATGATGAGCGTATCGAAGAAATTGAGCGCCGCGGCCTTAACCCGCACCACGGCCTCTCCTTCTGCGGCGGCTTGCGGCGGCGCAATATCGGCGAGTTCGAGCTCGTCCGGCGAGCCGAAATGGGTACAGAGGACGGCTTTCATGCAGTCTCATAGCATATTTTGCCGGCATGCCGGGTTCCGTGTTGCGCGTAGCCGATTCGTTTTGAGCAGGCGCCTCCCCCAAAAGGGAATTGGCGACAAATGGCCTGTCGTTTTGCCGAATTGGATTAAATATGAACTTTTGCTATCAATGATGGGGGCCGGGGAGATCGAATGCGCATCCGTCGAGCATTGCCCATTTTTCCAGTGCTGCTTGCCGCGGCGGCATTTGCCGCTCCGGCCTCGGCGCAGCAAACGGAACAGCCGGGCGCGACTACGCCCGCTCCGGCAACTCATCCGGCACCCAAACCCAAGCCGAAACCGCCGGCGCCCGAGGCAAAACCGACGTTGCTTGGCCAATACGCCGACTGGGGTGCCTACACGGCGTCGCCGGCGGGCAAGAAAATCTGCTACGCGATCGCCAAACCGAGCACCGCCGAGACCAAGCCGCCCAATCGGCCGCGCAACCAACCCTACATGTTCATCACCACCCGCCCTGCGGACAAGGTCACCAACGAGGTATCGATTGCGATCGGCTATCCGTTCAAGCCCGGTTCCGAGGCGACCGCGCAGGTAGGCTCGACGAGCTTCGCGCTTTACACCCAGGGCGACGGCGCATGGATCAAGAACATGGCGGAAGAATCCCAGATGGTGCAGGCCATGCGGCAGGGCGACACCGCGGTGATCAAGGGTGAATCATCGCGCGGGACGCAAACGACCGATACCTATAGCCTCAAAGGCCTGTCCGAGGCGCTCGACCGCGTCGGCCAAGAATGTCAGTAAGCTGCCAATAGGGGCCGCGCAGCCCGCTTTCGCTACCTCGCGGTTCTTGCCGGAGGTCCTATCTATGGGCGAGGCGAATTAGCGCCGTCCCCTTTCGGATCGATCATGACAGGTGCCGCGACCCAGGCGGAAGCTATTGCGTCCGCGGACTTCATCGAGAAGCGGCCGATCGAGCGTTACGTGGCGCCGGTCAAGCGGTCGCTCGTGGGCTATTCGCGCGCGGCGCTTGCCGAGGCGCTCGGCAGCGTCGGCGTGCCCGAGCGGCAGTCGCGCATGCGCGTGCAGCAGATCTGGCACTGGATCTACGTGCGCGGCGCGCAAAGCTTCGACGCGATGACAACGTTGTCGAAGGACCTGCGCACGGCTTTGGCCGATAATTTCACCCTGGTGCGTCCGCAAATTGCCGCCGAGCAAATCTCGATGGACGGCACGCGCAAATGGCTCTTGCAACTGCCCGGCGAAATCGGCGGCAGCCCGCACGAGGTCGAATGCGTCTACATTCCCGAAGCCGATCGCGGCACCTTGTGCATTTCCAGCCAAGTCGGCTGCACGCTCAGCTGCACGTTCTGTCACACCGGCACGCAGCGCCTCGTGCGCAATCTCACCGCCGGCGAGATCGCAAGCCAAGTCGTGCTGGCGCGCGACCGGCTCGCCGACTGGTATCGCGAGACGGCGCACGGTAGCGAGCCGGAGAAGCGGCTCGTCTCCAACGTCGTCATGATGGGAATGGGCGAACCGCTCTACAATTTCGAAGCGGTGCGCGACGGCCTCAACGTGGTGGCCGATGGCGACGGTTTGAGCATATCCAAGCGGCGCATCACGCTGTCAACGTCGGGCGTGGTACCGAATATTACGCGCGCCGGCACCGAAATTGGCGTCATGCTGGCGGTCTCGCTGCATGCGGTCACCGACGAACTGCGCAGCGAACTGGTCCCCCTCAACCGCAAATATCCGCTCGCCGAATTACTCGAAGCTTGCCGCAATTATCCGGGGCTTTCCAATGCGCGGCGCATCACCTTCGAATACGTCATGCTCAAGGGCGTCAATGATTCACTCGCCGACGCGCGCGCCCTGGTGCGGCTGATCAAGGGCATTCCGGCCAAAATCAATCTCATTCCGTTCAATCCCTGGCCGGGCAGCAAGTACGAGTGCTCCGACTGGCAGCAGATCGAGAAATTCTCCGAAATCGTCTTTGATGCCGGTTATGCGTCACCGGTGCGCACCCCGCGCGGCCGCGACATCCTGGCCGCTTGCGGGCAACTCAAAAGCACAAGCGAAAAACTCTCCGCGCGCGAGCGTTTGGCTCTGCGCGCCATGGCGATGACGGATTGACGCGGACCGCAGGCGAACGATGGCTATTCTCGTCCGAGTGTTGATGGCGATCCTGGCCTATGTGTTGGCGTGCGTCGCTGCGGCGATCGTGCTCACCATCGGGACGCTGACGCCGCAATGGGATCAGTTGGCGCCGAATGGGATTCCTAGCGTGGTGCTTTGGTTGGCGGTTGGCGTCAGCACTGCGGTCATCGGTGCGGTGGCGATGTTGCCATCGTTTCTGATCATCGCGCTCGCCGAAGGTTTCGCCTGGCGTTCGGTTATTCTCTATGGCGTGCTGGGTGGAGTGTTGGCGCTGGCACTGACGTACGGTATCGACTTCGCCGGCTATGCTCGCGGCGCTGACGGCATGTTCGCGCACGAACGCGAGGTGCTTGCCGCCTCCGGCATCGCCGGCGGCCTGGTGTACTGGGCATTCGCCGGCCGCAAGGCAGGTTCGTGGAAGTGGTGAGGCGCGTGCAAAAGCCCGCGGGTCGGATCGCATGAATCGGACGGGACTGGCAATCGCGCTCGCCATCGCGGCGCTTGTCGGCGTGGTTTTTGGCGTCTATCCGCGGCTCGACATCGACATCTCGGCATTTTTCTACAACCGACGCGCCGACCTGTTTGTGGTCAACGCCCAGACCTGGGCGAATAATTCGCGCGCCGCCGCGCGGTGGCTTAGTGCGTTGATCTTGGCGCCGGCCTGTCTCGCCATCATCGGCAAACTGATCCTGCCGAAGCGGCGCATACTGATCGGCGGCCGCGCCGCGCTGTTTCTGGTGCTGACGATGGCGCTGGGGCCCGGCGTTCTCACCAACGTCATTCTCAAGGACCATTGGGGTCGGGCGCGGCCGATCGATACCACCGAGCTTGGCGGCACCTTTCACTTCACCGCCTGGTGGGATCCGCGCGGCGATTGCCCGACCAATTGCTCGTTCGTCGCCGGTGAGCCATCGGGCGCGTTCTGGACGTTGGCGCCCGCGGCGCTGACGCCGCCGCAATGGCGCTTGTTGGCCTACGCTGGCGCGCTCGCCTTTGGCGCTGCAGTCGGCCTTCTGCGCATTGCCGGCGGCGCGCATTTCTTCTCCGACGTGGTGTTTGCCGGCGTTCTGATGTTCCTGCTGATCTGGATCATGCACGGCCTGCTGTTCCGCTGGCCGCCGACGCAATTGTCCGATGCGGCGCTGGAGCGCCCGCTGGTGCGGGCAGGTGAAGCGATGCGAAACGCGCTCTCGGCTGTGCTGCGCCGGTTCTGCGGCCAGTCCGGCAAACCGTCCTGAGTCTCTGCTATCCTGAACTGCTTGCGTCGTTGCTGCGCCCGCTTATAGTCCGCGCGCATTTTGTCAGGATATGCCGATGGCCAGCGATGCCGCCGAAAAAGGCGAGGTTAGGAAAGTCGTGCTCGCCTATTCGGGCGGGCTCGATACGTCCATCATTCTCAAATGGCTGCAGACCACCTATGGCTGCGAGGTGGTGACGTTTACCGCCGATCTCGGCCAGGGTGAGGAGCTGGAGCCGGCGCGGGCCAAGGCGCTCACCCTCGACATCAAGCCGCAGAACATCTTCATAGAGGATTTGCGCGAAGAATTCGTGCGCGACTACGTGTTTCCGATGTTCCGCGCCAACGCGCTTTATGAGGGGCAGTATCTGCTCGGCACTTCGATCGCGCGGCCGCTCATCGCCAAGCGGCAGATCGAGATCGCCGAGAAGGTCGGCGCCGACGCGGTCGCCCACGGCGCCACCGGTAAGGGCAACGATCAGGTGCGCTTCGAGCTGTCCTATTACGCGCTCAAGCCGGACGTGAAAGTCATTGCGCCCTGGCGCGAATGGGACTTCAAATCGCGCGAGCAGCTCATTGCTTTCGCCGAGCAGAACCAGATTCCGATCGCCAAGGACAAGCGCGGCGAAGCGCCGTTCTCCACCGACGCCAACCTTCTACACACTTCCTCGGAGGGTAAGGTCTTGGAAAATCCGGCCGAGGAGGTGCCGGACTACGTCTATTCACGCACCGACGATCCCGGCGGCGCGCCCAGCGCGCCGGACTACGTGACGGTCGAATTCGAGCGCGGCGATGCGGCGGCGCTCGACGGCAAGAAGCTCAAGCCGGCGGAACTGTTGACGCGGCTCAACGCGCTCGGTCGCCGCCACGGCATCGGCCGGCTAGATCTCGTGGAAAACCGTTTCGTCGGCATGAAGTCGCGCGGCATGTACGAGACGCCGGGCGGCACCATCCTTCATGCCGCCCATCGCGGCATCGAATCGATCACGCTCGATCGCGGCGCCGCGCATCTGAAAGACGAGCTGATGCCGAAATACGCCGAACTGATCTACAACGGCTTCTGGTTTTCGCCTGAGCGCGAAATGCTGCAGGCCGCCATAGACCTCAGCCAGAAATTCGTTGCCGGACAGGTGCGGCTCAAGCTCTACAAAGGCAATGTCGGCGTGGTCTCCCGCGAGAGCAAATATTCGCTCTACGATCAGGACCTGGTGACATTCGAAGAAGGCAAGGTCGCCTACGACCAGCGCGACGCTGAGGGTTTCATCCGCCTCAACGCGCTGCGGCTGCGGACGCTGGGGCAG
>JASHRW010000280.1 GCA_030037065.1 Xanthobacteraceae bacterium | reverse complement strand
ATCGATGCGCGCGGCGAGATCGTCGAGCGAGGAGAACACCACGGCGCGGCCTTCGCGCTCGAACAGGCGCGGATCGGCGGCGGAGCGCTTGATGATGGCGCCGTTGGGGGCCAGCGAGCCGAACAGGGCCGCGAGCCCGCCTTGCTTCTGATACGGCTCGCCGAGCGGCCGGACGATGTCGCGGTCGACCCATAAGTTGCCCGCTGCCGCCTCGTCCGCCAAACGCTCGCCGAGCGTCTCGCCGGTCACCGTCACGCAGTCGAGATGCAGCAGCGGCTTTAATTCGCGCAGCACCGCGCCGATGCCGCCGGCGGCGAACAAATCCGACATGTAGTGTTGGCCGGTCGGTTTAAGATCGACCAGGATCGGCGTCTCGTCCGACAGCGCATTCAGACGCTTGAGCGACACGTCGACGCCGGCGCGGCCGGCGATGGCGGTGAGATGAATGAGACCGTTGGTCGAGCCGCCGATGGCGAGCAGAACGCGCAGCGCGTTTTCGACCGATCGTTCATTGATGATCCGGCTCGGGCGCAAATCGGTGCTGATCATCTCGACCGCGCGGCGTCCGCTCGCTTCGGCGGCGCGCAGCCGGTCGGAGTGCACCGCCGGAATCGCCGCCGTGCCGGGCAGCGTCATGCCGAGCGCCTCGGCGATCGCCGCCATGGTGCTTGCCGTTCCCATCACCGCGCAGCTGCCGGTGGTGGTGGCGAGATTACCCTCGATGTCGTCGATGTCGCGCGCCGAGATTTCGCCGGCGCGATATTTGGCCCAGAAACGGCGGCAGTCGGTGCAGGCGCCGAGCCGCTCGCCGTGATGGGCCATCGGCAGCATCGGGCCGCCGATCAGTTGGATGGCCGGCAGGTCGGCGGAGGCCGCGCCCATCAGCAAGGCCGGCACGGTCTTGTCGCAGGCGCCGATCAGCACCACCGCGTCCATCGGCTGGGCGCGGATCATTTCCTCCGCGTCCATCGCCATCAGGTTGCGAAACATCATGCTGGTCGGGCTGAGAAAGACTTCGCCGAGCGAGATGGTCGGAAAGTCGAGCGGCAGTCCGCCGGCGGCGATGACGCCGCGTTTGACCGCTTCGACCAGTTGGGGAAAGTGCCGGTGGCAATTGTTGTAGCCGCTGGCCGATTGGGCGATGCCGACGATGGGCCGCCTCAGCATCTCGGCGGAATAGCCCATCGACTTGGCGAATGAGCGGCGCAGGTAGAGCGAAAAATCGGCGTCACCATAATTGGTGAGCCCGCGCGCCAATCCGTGTTGTTGTTTGTTTTCCTGCGTCAAGCCAGCCTCTTTTCCGCTCAATCAGTCGATCGCGTCGGCGTCGCCGGAAAATTCCATGGGAGTGTAGAAGCC
This sequence comes from Xanthobacteraceae bacterium, assembly GCA_030037065.1. Lineage (GTDB taxonomy): Bacteria > Pseudomonadota > Alphaproteobacteria > Rhizobiales > Xanthobacteraceae > BOG-931. The sequence goes on along the minus strand of JASHRW010000280.1, from coordinate 15,141 downwards.
GCCGTGGAATTGCGCGGCGATCTCGTTCTCCTTTTCGCCGCGAGCCAGAATCTCGGCCGCGAAGGCTTCGGAATCGTCCTGCGGACGATAGCCCAAGAACTTGGCGTTGGTGTTGTCCCAGCGGCTCCGCAGATTGTTGGAGACGCCGTAGACAACCACGAAATGATAGTGCGGATGATCGATGCAGCGGCGCACGAGCTGCACCATGTCGCGGTGACTGATCCAGGTGAGCAATTGCCGCGCGTCGTCCGGTCGGTCGGGTACCCGAAACGTGCCGATGCGCACACAGGCGACGCTCATTCCGTATTTGTCGGCGTAAAGCCGGCCGAGCGCCTCGCCGAACACTTTCGATACGCCGTAGCGCGTGTCCGGCCGCGGCAGCACGTGGTCATCGATGAAGCGCTCGCGCCGATGAAAGCCGATGGCGTGATTGGAGCTGGCGAACACGATGCGCTTGACGCCGCTCCTGCGCGCCGCTTCGAAGACGTTATAACAACCCTCGATGTTGAGCGGCAGCACCTTCTCCCACTCGGCTTCGGTCGACTGGCCGGCCAGATGCACCACGCAGTCAATGCCGGCGGTGGCCTTCTCCATCGCCGCCATGTCGCGGATATCGGCCGTCAAGACTTCCTCGCCATCGACGGCGGCGCCGAGCGGCGCCACGTCGAGCACGCGAATGAGCGGGTAGGAGCCGCGCAGGCCGGTGCGCAAAGCCTTGCCGATCTGGCCGGCGGCGCCGGTGATGAGAATGCGTTGCATGCGTCCTCGAATTGTTGCGCGCGAACAGCGCCGGCGAGTGCGGATATAAGCCGCCGGCGCGGATTTAGGCAACTCGCCACCCAGCCGGTAGCGCCGAGCGGCTGTTGCCGGCCGCGATTGAATTGACCCCGATGCAGAGAGTGTTATTCTGATTTTGTTGATCGCACGATGACATGGGTAAGGTTCGTGCAATGGGTCTGTTTCGCAGAAAAGTTCCTAATCATTTCGTTCCGATCCATTCGGATAATATCGCCAGCAAGGATTGGATCATCGTTCTGGAGGCTGGCACGATCATCGGTCCGTCGCCGTCGAAGCTGCGGGTGGCGCGTGCGGTGCAGGAACGGACGGTCGTCAGGAAATACAATATTTTTCTGAAAGCGCGGCACTTCCTCGTCGTCGAAGGGTTCAATCCGCGAATTCATGCGCTCTATTTTTGTCCGCAACTCTATCGATACGATACGGAGCGCAAGCTGGTGCCGCTGCAGGGGGAAGAGATAGGCAGCCTGATCGCGCAGTCGATCGAAAGCGGCGTGACCGACCGGCGCCCGTGGTACGCGCCGGCGGAGCAATTGCCGGGCAAGCCCGTCATCAACGCTCCGGCGTTGAGCGAATTCGACACCGTGGTGGTCGAGATGCCGCCCGCGCGCAATTCCGCCGCCGGCTGAGATTCACGAGGTCACGTGCCAAGACGTTCGGCGATGTGATCGCCGACGCGCAACGCGTTGGCGATGATCGTCAAGGTCGGATTGACCGCGCCGATTGACGGGAAAAAACTCGCATCCGTCACGTAAAGATTATCAAGCTCGTGCGCCTTGCAATCGAGGTCGAGCACGGACTGGGCCGGATCGCCGCCGAAGCGCAGGGTGCCGGCCTGATGGGCGGTGCCGCCGATCGGAACGTTCTGCCCGAGATAGAGCGACCGGTCGAACAGGTGAGGATGGATTTCCAGCTTGCCGCAGAGATCGCGTAGCTTTTGCCGCAGCCGCTTATGCGCTTCCATGTTGCCGACCGTCAGATCGAGGATGACGCGATCGCCGTCGTAATAGATGCGGTTTTCCGGGCGCGGCAGGTCTTCCGACGTCAGCCAGAAATCAAGCGAATGCGCGGCAATCCAATCGAACGGCTTTTCCGGAAACCATTGCAGCAATTCAGGCAGGCCGTCGCCCTTGATCTGCACGCCGTCTGATTTTCCCACCATCTGGATATGGCCGAGCGGGTAGGCCCAGTCGTCTGCGCCGAAATAAAAGTCGTTCAAGCCGAGGGTTTTCTGGAACCGCGTCGGATTGGGCGTGTGCGAGATCGCCAGAACGACGCTGTTGTTGTGGCGCATGTAATTGCGGCCGACGAGGCCGGAGCCGTTGGCGAGCCCATGCGGATGCTTGTCGTTTGCCGAGCGCAGCATCAGCAGCGCCGATGACAGCGCGCCACAGGCGACGATGACGATATCGCCTGTATAGACGGTGCGCTCGCCGTTGGACGCGACCTGGATGCCCGCTACGGCGCGGCCGGACGGATTGGTGAGGAGCCGCTCAACATAGGATCGCGTGCGCAGCGTCAGATTGGGATGCGCGGCAAGCGCAGGGTCGACGCAGATGACCTGGGCGTCGGCCTTGCCGTTGACCAGGCACGGATAGCCGTCAAAGGCGTTGCAGCGGATGCAGGGCGAATGTGGCAGCGCCTTGCCGTCCTGCTCGTCGAGCAGGATGCCCACCGGCAAATGGAAGGGATGCAAGCCTTCGCGCTTGAGCCCGTCGAACAACTGCGCGATGCGCGGTTCGTGACTTAGCGGCGGATAGGCGTAGGGCGCCTTGGCCGGCGGCTCACTCGGGTCGTCGCCGCGCAGTCCGTGGACGTGAAAGAGCTCCTCGGCGGCCTGATAATACGGCTCGAAGGTGTCATACTTCACCGGCCACTCCGGCGAAATGCCGTCGGCGTGCTTGATCTCCTCGAAATCGCGTTCGCGCAGGCGCAGCAAAACCCCGCCGTAGACCTTGCTGTTGCCGCCGACGAAATAGTGCAGGCCGGGATGAAACGCCCGGCCGTCGGAACCGTACCAGGTTTCTTGGGCTTGATAACGTGCGTCGATAAAGACGGCCTGACTGTCCCAGTTTTCGCGTTCGCGCGGCAGATAATCGCCGCGCTCCAGGAGTAGAATACGTTTGCCGGTCCGTGCGAGGCGCAACGCCATGGTCGCGCCTCCGGGCCCGGAGCCGACGATCACCACGTCGTAATGTTCAGTCATCGAAGTTCCCGGTCGATCTCAGCCAGCCTGCGAGATTAAGCTACGTTGTCGCAGATAGTTCAAAGTGCGGGAGGCTTCATTGAAAAGCGCTTAGAACAGAGCGGGGCTTTGTTCACGCGACAACAACCACCCCCAGGCAGTGTGCAATGACAACGCTCAGTATTGCTCTGGCTTTGGCGATCCGCATATTTCTCGTTCTCCTGTTTTTGCCGTTCAGCGCGCTGGACAAGGTGCTCGATTTCCGCAGCGCCTTGGCGCAGGCGCGGGAGGCGGTGCCGAACAAGTGGGCTGGCACAGTGTTGATCCTGGCGGGTTTGTTTGTCGAGATCTTCATGTCCGCAGGCGTCGTTTCCGGCATTGCCGATCGCCTCTGCGCCTTCGTTCTGGCGGGATATTGCGGCATAACCGCCTTGGTGTGGAAGCAGTTCTGGGTTCCGGGCGATTTCTGGATGGCAAGCGACGGCAAGGCGCGGGCGCTGTTTTGGGACTTTTGGAAAAATCTTGCGTTAGGCGCCGGATTCCTGCTCGTCGTATTTGGAACGAATGCAGCCGCGATTTCCAATTTTCTTGCCCATCCGACGATTTCATCGCATCCCTATCGAATAAGCCAAGGGCAAACACCACGGTGAGCAGCGAATCTCCTCCTGCCGTCAGTTACTGGCATGTTTGGACCGATGCCGACGGCGTCAGTCATCAGTCTCGCTGCGAACTGAGTGAATTTCACAAGGCGGCGATTCAGCCGACGGCCGCGCCGCAATGGATCGGAGAAAAGACGCGGTCCGACGCCGCGGTATTGGTCACGGTGCTGCCGCCCGGCTGGACCGGCAATTGGCACGAAAATCCGCGGCCGCAATGGATCATTCCGCTGTCCGGACGTTGGTTCGTCGAAACCATGGATGGCGTGCGCGTCGAGATGGGGCCGGGCGAGCTTTCCTTCGGCGAAGATCAGAACACGCGGCCGGTCGGCGGCAAGCGCGGGCATCTTTCCGGGACGATCGGGCCCGAACCGGCCGTGCTCATGCTGGTGCAATTCGAGACCGCGCCGACTGTCGGTCAGGCCTGCCGGTTCAGGTGAACCATGGATGGGTTCGAGAGCCACTCGTCGCGCTTTGCCCACTACATTCTCGGCAACGCCGCGCTTGAGACGTTGGCGATCGGCTTTCGCTGGATCGAAGGGCCGGTGTGGATGGGTGACGCCAATTGTTTGCTCTTTCAGGATATTCCCAACGACCGCACCATGCGATGGATCGAAGGGCAGGGCGCATCGGTGTACCGCGCACCCTCGTATTACGCCAACGGCCAAACGCGCGACCGCCAAGGACGATTGATCGCTTGCTCGCACCGCAAGCGCTGTCTGTTTCGCACCGAGTACGATGGCCGGCTCACCAAGCTTGTCGACCGCCATGCCGGCAAGCGGCTGAACTCTCCTAACGACGTGGTGGTCAAATCGGATGGCTCGATCTGGTTCACCGATCCGCTGTACGGAATCTCCAACGACTATGAAGGCGGACGGCAGACATCCGAACAGCCGCCGGCGGTGTATCGGTTCGATCCGCAGAGCGGCGAAATCAACGTCGTGGCCGATGATTTCGACGGACCGAATGGGCTTGCGTTTTCGCCGGACGAACGCCGGCTGTATATCGCCGAGACCGGAGACCAGAACCAGCAATCGCCGCGTCAGTACATTCGTGCGTTCGACGTGCAAGCCGACGGCAGGACGCTGTCGGGCGGCGATATCTTCCACAAGATCGAGCCGGGCTATTGCGATGGGATGCGGGTCGACGAGGACGGCAACATCTGGAGCAGCGCGGCCGACGGCATCCACTGCATCAGCCCAAGCGGGGAATTGTTGGGCCGGATCTTCGTTCCGCACGTCGTTGCCAACCTGACCTTCGGCGGCCCGGCCAAGAACCGGCTTTTCATCGGCGCTTCGACGACGCTCTACTCGATCTTCCTCAACCGCCGCGGCGCCCAGACTCCATAATGTCCGTGCGAAGGTTGTCACGTATCATCCTGATCTGCCGCGATGCGCAGCGATTGGCTGAGTTCTATGCGCGGGCGTTTGGCTTCTCCGGCTTTAGTGAGCCGCCGAGAGCCGACCCGAGTTTCAGTAAATTGATCGGTCTTGCCGACGGACACGCCTCGATACGGACGCTGCAGCTTGGCGATCAGCGGCTGGCGCTTGCGCAGGTCGCGCCGGCCGGCCGGCCCTATCCCGACAACGTTCCCGGATACGATCTCTTGTTTCAGCATTTCGCGATCGTTGTTTCCAACATGGCAGCGGCTTTCGCCGCGCTTCGGGCGACCGGCGGTTGGCGCCCCATTTCGACCGATGGTCCGCAGATTCTGCCGGTGACTTCCGGAGGCGTAACGGCCTTCAAATTCCGCGATCCTGAGGGGCATCCGCTCGAATTGCTGGAATTTCCGTCTGCCGGCGCTGCGACCAATCGCGCGTTCCCTTTCGACAAAACGTGTCTCGGCATAGACCATTCGGCGATATCGGTGGCGGATACGGCCCGCAGCCTTGCGTTCTATAATCGGCTTGGCCTTGCACGCGCCGGCGGCTCGCTCAATTTCGGGCCGGAACAGGAGAAACTCGATGGTATTGCCGATCCTGTTGTTGAAGTGACCGCATTGGCTCCCCCGATGCATCCAGTCCCTCATGTGGAATTGCTTCACTATCGCGGCAATTTCTCGCGCCGTGACGTGTCGACCGATCCTGCCGATGTGGCGGCTACGCAACTTGTTTTTTCGGTGGCGGCCGAGGGATTCGAGGCGTTGGTCGAAGGCAACCGCACAGCGATCGTCGGCGCGCCGCTCGTTTCCGATGCGGGCGCGTCGCGCGCCCTGTTGCGCGATCCCGATGGACATTTGCTTTGTTTGGAAGGCCCGCTTGATGATTGACCACGCCTGATGCAACGCGCTGCAACCACACCTCCGGGCGCGCCCGGCATCGCGCCGCGCTGGACGTCCAGCGCCAAGAGTGCAGTCGGCACTGCCGCGAGCGCGGACAGCCGCATCTGGTTCACGATCAGTCACGGCATTCTCAATGAGATCTATACGCCGCGATTGGACATGGCGTGCATCCGCGATTTCGGTTTGCTGGTCACCGCCAAAGATTACTTTTCCGAGGAAAAACGTGATGCCGTTTCGACGGTGCGGATGGTGGAAGACGGCATTCCGGCGTTCCGGTTGCTCAATACGGCACGCGACGGCCGCTACCGGATTCATAAGACCATTCTGTCCGATCCGGATCGCGCCGTGGTCCTCCAGGACATCACGTTCGAACCGCTCGTTGGCGCGCTCGCCGATTACGCGCTGCATGCGCTGGTGGCGCCGCATCTGGTCAATGCCGGCGCCGCCAACACGGCCTGGTACGGCGACTATAAGGGGCATGAGCTGCTGTTCGCGGAAGGCAGGGGCACGGCGCTGGCGGTTGCATCTTCGGTGCCGTGGCTGGCGCGCTCGGCCGGCTATGTGGGCTTTTCCGACGGCTGGCAGACATTGTCGCGCGGCGAAGGCCTTAAGCCCGAATACGTCCGTGCCGAGAACGGCAACGTCGCGCTATCCGGCACGCTCGATCTCGTAAGCGGAAAGGGGCGCGCGCTGCTCGCGATCGGTTTCGGCGCGCAGCCGGAAGAAGCCGCCTTCCGCGCGCTGCTCAGCCTGCAGCAGGGTGTTGAATCGACCCTCCGCCACTTTTGCGCGGGCTGGCGGCAATGGCAAAAAAGTCTCTTGCCCCTCGATGAGCCGGCTGATGCGGGCCAGCTCAATCGCTACCGCATCAGCACCGCGGTGCTGGCCACGCATCGCGACGCGGCCTCGGGGGCGATCATTGCTGGTCTGTCGATCCCGTGGGGTTCTTCGAAAGGCGACGACGACCTCGGCGGCTACCATCTGGTATGGCCGCGCGACCTCGTCCAGATCGCCGGCGGACTGTTGGCGGCGGGAAGTCTTGATACTGCCCGAGCCGTGCTCGACTATCTGGTTGCGGTTCAGGAGGCCGATGGACATTGGCTGCAGAACTCGTGGCTTGACGGCAGGCCCTACTGGCAGGGCGTCCAACTGGACGAAACCGCTTTTCCGATTCTGCTCTACGACATGCTGTTGCGCACCGGCGCGATCGACCGGACCGAGTCGTCGCGTTATGGCGCAATGATCGAAGCGGCGGCCGGCTACATCGTCCGCAATGGGCCAACGACTCCGCAGGACCGCTGGGAGGAAGACGGGGGCTATTCGCCGTTCACGCTCGCCGCGGAAATCGCGGCGCTGCTATGTGCCGCCGATGCGATGCAGGCGGCCGGCAAGGCGCCGTTGGCGCGGTATCTTCGCGAAGTAGCCGACGGCTGGAACGAACGGATCGAGAGCTGGACCTATGTGGTCGATACCGAACTGTCGCGCAAGCTCGGCATCGACGGCTACTACATTCGCATTGGCCGGTCCGGCGATGATGGGATGTCCGATCCGCGCGGGCTCGTGCCCATCCGCAATCGACCCGCGGCCGACGCCAATCTCGAGGCCGATCTGCTGGTGAGCCCGGACGCCTTGGCGCTGGTACGCTTCGGCCTGCGTTCGGCGGACGATCCTCGCATTCGCAATACCGTGCGGGCAATCGACGCCATCGTCAAATGCGACTTGCCGGCCGGACCCTATTGGCATCGCTATAACGACGACGGCTATGGCGAGCATGCCGACGGCGCGCCGTTTGACGGCACCGGTATCGGCAGACTGTGGCCGCTGCTCACCGGAGAGCGTGCCCATTACGAACTTGCCGCCGGCCGGCCAGCCGAGGCACGGCGCCTGCTTGCAGCGATGGAGGCCTCCGGCAGCGATGGCGGATTGCTGCCGGAGCAAATCTGGGACAGCGACGACATTCCGGCCCGCGAGCTTTTCCTCGGACGGCCGTCGGGAAGTGCAATGCCGCTCGCCTGGGCGCATGCCGAACACATCAAACTGTTGCGCTCGTTGCGCGACGGAGCGGTGTTCGACATGCCGCCGCAAACCAAAAGCCGTTACGTCATCAATAAGCCGCTGCCGGCGCCGCAGAGTTGGCGGCTGGCCTCAAAGATCACCAAGATCGGATCAGGCGGCACGCTCCGTCTCGAACTCTTGAGCGAGGCGAGAGTCCGCTGGTCCGCCGATGCCTGGGCTACGGTGCATGACAGCATGACCGAGCCGACCGGCCTGGGCACTTTCATTTGCGATCTCCCGACACGCGAACTGAGCGCCGGCGCCATAGTGCAGTTCACCTTTTTCTGGGTCGAGACCGGCACGTGGCAGGGTGTCAATTTCGCGGTTGAGATTGCCGCATCGTGAGCAAAGGTCACGACATCGTATTTCTGTTCGACGTCGACAACACCCTGCTCGACAACGACCGCGTGCAGGCGCATCTGAGCGACCATTTGGCGGAAAATTACGGCGTCGCCGCGCGCGACAGATACTGGGAGATTTTACGCGGATTGGTCGACGAGCTCGGCTACACCGATTATCTGGGCGCGCTGGAGCGCTATCGCATCGAAGCGATGCACCGCCCCGAAATCCTGCTGATGTCGAGCTGGCTGGTCGATTATCCGTTCGCCGAACGATTGTTTCCGCGCGCACTCGACGTCATCAAACACGTGCAGCAATGGGGAGCGGCCGTCATTCTGTCCGACGGCGACGCGGTGTTCCAGCCGCGCAAGGTGGAACGCTCAGGGCTATGGCAGGCGGTCGACGGCCGCGTTCTCATCTACATTCATAAGGAGCGCGAACTGGCCTACGTCGAGCGGCTCTATCCCGCCGACCATTATGTGCTCATCGACGACAAACTGCGCATTCTCGACGCGGTGAAAAAAGTCTGGGGCGAAAGGGTGACAACGGTCTTCCCGAAGCAGGGGCACTATGCGCACGATCCTCAGATTCTCGCCCGGTATCCGCCGGCCGACATCGCCCTCGCCACGATAGCCGATCTGATGGCGTACAATCTGGGCGCATTACTGAAGAACAAATAGGCCGCGTAGACGATGCGGAAAGACACAAAGACCCGACGGGGCCGAAACATGTCCCGCCAAGCTATTTCCCCAGGGTCAGGCCATCACTCCGGCTTGATGGTGCCCGCCTGGATCACTTTCGCCCACTTTTGCGTTTCGGATCTGATCAGCTTTCCGAAGTCGGCGGGCGTGCCATTGAGGATCGAGCCTTGCGCGCTCAGGCGCTGTTTGATCTTCGGGTCAGCAAGCCCAGCGTTAACCGCCTTGTTGAGGAGATCGATGATGTCCTTGGGCGTCGCCTTGGGCGCGGCGAGACCCAGCCAGTCGGTCGCCTCGTAGCCCGGTACGGCTTCCGCCATTGCAGGTATGCCCGGAAGTGCATCGACGCGTTGCGCAGTCGTGACGGCAAGGCCGCGCACGCGACCGCTCCGGATGTAGCCAATCATCACCGTCGTGGCGCCAAAGAAGACTTGCACCTGACCTTCCAGCAGCGCTGTAACCGCTTGCGCTCCTCCCCGATAAGGCACGTGAACCAATTTGACGCCGGTCATCATCTCGAACAGCCCGCTGAACACCTGCTGGGGCGATCCGTTTCCGAGCGTCGCGACGTTGATCATGCCCGGATGGGCTTTCGCATAGGCGATGAATTCCGCAATGGTCTTGGCCGGAAATGACGGGTTGACGATCATGACGTTTGGCACGCGGATGATGCCGGCGACCGGCGCTATGTCGCGCTCGAAATCAAAATCGAGCTTTTTATAAAGCGTGGCGTTGATCGCATTTGCCCCGGAGGCCAGCAGAAGGGTGTAGCCATCGGGCCGCGCGTGCACGACGTCCTCAGCGGCCAGATTGGAGCCGGCTCCGGGGCGATTCTCAACGACGAAGCGCTGGCCGAGCCGCTCCGACAGCAATTGACCGACAAGGCGGGCGGTAACGTCCGCGGTGCCGCCGGCGGCGTAGCCGACCACGATACGGACCGGCCGCACGGGATAATCGAGGGCGTTCGCCAATCGCGGCAGAACGGCAGTCGCGCCGATTCCGACTGTCAATTGCAGGAAAGCTCTTCGATCGACGGATCGCATGGTCCCACCCTGAAGTCTGCCGTCGCCGCTTATGCACCGGCTAAGCGCACTGCAATTGACGATGCCACGATATCGTTGTAAAGTCAACGTTGATAAATCAATGATATCATGAAGAAAGCGGCTTCGAAAACCTCCTCGCAATCCACCGTCCCGCTCGACCGGCGGTTTGGTTACCGCTTTTCCATGCTCGGCCGGGCGCTCGGTCAGCAGATGCATTTGTTCGTTGAGCGCGAGTTCGGCTTAAGCCTTGCCGAATACCGCATCCTGGCCGTGCTTGAAAACAGCAAGTCGCCTTCGATCAAGCAAATCGCGAAGCAGAGCCAGATCGACAAAGCTCAGGTGACGCGCTGCACGTCCGCGCTCGTTCGAAAGGGACTGCTCGAGCAGACAGTCGATCAACGGGATCGGCGGCTCCGCTCAATAACGCTGACGCGGGCCGGACGAGCCTTGCTGGCGACAATGAGACCCTTCACGAACGAGCGCCACGAGCGGCTGGAGCGGTGCGCGACCAAATCAGAACTGGAGATATTTTTGAACGTGCTCACGCGCTTCGAACGGGAAGTCGAAGACATGGTGGCCGAGCAGATGCACAAGAACGTCCAATACCGCGGTGCGTCAGCCGCGCGGCGACGGCGTCAGTCTTGACCACATTAGACGAGAGGTTGCACCATGACACGGCAGCGACGAAAAGCCGCCCGCGCCTCAGGTTGGCGGCCTCCGGATTATCCGGCAATCTGATGACCGGCGGCCATTTGACGGTGACTCTCGCCTTGGCAAAGAGGGCGTTGTCCTCGCAACCATACGTCGGCTCAGAGCCAATTCTTTCAAGCCGGACCGCGCCGCGGCGCAGGCAAACGCCCTCCGCGCGTTTGTCACTTCCGCTCCATGCCTCGATCGCGTTCGGGAGGTTTTCGTGACAGAGGCCGCGGCCGTCGATCGCTTATTGAGCTGGGACGCTTATGGCGAGGAGCCTGAAGCGGTCTACGCCCGCCTGCGGGCTCATCCGCGATATCGCGCGGCTGTGCAGACTTTCGCCCACAACATGCTCGCGCAGGCGGAAGCCGACCCGGCGCTGGACGGAATCCTGAAAGACGCCGGCCGCAACGTCGCTGCCAAGTGCCTGGCCTATCTGCACGTCACCGGTGGGCTCACGTTGCCGCGGCTGAGGGAACTCTGCGCTTCAATCGGGCTGGTCAGTCCGGGCCGGGCGCGCGCGCTTTTGTTGTATCTCCGTTATGTAGGCTACGTCCAACTCCTTCCGCTTCGCCGCAAAGGCGCGCCTGCCCAATACCTTCCGACCGAGCGCTTCCTGAAAACGTGGCGCAATCACATGCGCGCCATGCTGGAGGCGGCCGCGGCAATCGAGCCGGCCGCGGGCGTCGTGCTGCGCGATCTGGATGTGGCGGGCGTGTTCGAAACTTTCGTCCGTTGCATCAGTGAAGGTTACCTCGAAGGGCTGCACAACATTGATCCCGAATCGCCGTTCTTTCGCGTATTCATGCATCGCTACGCCGGGACGCAACTGGTGCACCTGCTGGTGACTGCGACGCCCGATGTTTTTCCGCCGCATCAACCGTTCGCACTGTCGATCTCCGCCGCGGCGCGGCGCTTCGCCGTCTCCCGCACACACATCCGCCGCATGCTGGTCGCCGCCGAGCGCGGAGGGCTGCTGCGGCTGCAACCGGACGGAGCCATTCGCTTGGAGCCATCGGGGCGCGAAGAAATCGATCACATCTACGCCACACAGATTATCGTCTTCCTGATTGCTGCCGCCCGCACGCTTAAGGCGCGGCCCGATCTCGTTGGTGTGAGCCGCGCCCCATCGGTGCGAGTCGGGTCGGTCAGCTCGGCTGATCTCGGCGGGGCGCGGCCGTCAGTTTGACCCCATTTGCCGTGCGGTGACCGGCCCCGGGCGGGCCGACGCACCGAGTGCCTTGGTCAAATATGTTCAGGTCCATGGGCACCTGCCCTCTGCTATGGCCTCCGCCAAGGGCGCGTTTCCGGAAGGTCCGGACCGATGGCGAACGCCCGTGCGGTCGTCCTTACCGTCTATGACGCATGCGCCTGTCGGACCTGGAGGCAGGCGTTCCGGCGTCTTTGGCTGTGCTGCACGTCACAGCGCGCTCTGCCGATCTATTGGAGCATTTCGCGATCCCGATCGAGGCGACTGGGTCATTGCCACGAGGCCAGTGATCGCCGGTCGCAACGGGGGCAAGCGGAGGATGCGATGCAGTCGACTGTCAAAGCAATAATCGGTTTATCGGTGCTCGCGCTGATGAGCGCCGCCGCGCATGACGGCGCGGCGCACCTAAGTTGCCCGCGGGGATACGCGCCGTTCGACGAGTTCTGTATGAGCGCGGCCAAGGGCGACATCGTTTTGCCGATGAGCAAAAAAACGGACGCGTCGGCGCAGGCGAGCGCAGGACGATGAATTCTGATCGGGCAATGGAGGTTCTGCGCGCCTTCTACGCCGAGATTCACCTCGCGCTCTGGGCGATACTGACCGCTTTGGTGATCTATTTCGTGATTTTCGTCGCGCCCAAACTGCCTGCGCTTCAGGTCGCGGCCGAGCGCCAGCGGCTTACGCAGATCGCCGCCGTGGACGCGGACTATTGCGCGAAGTGGCGCATGGGGCCGGCAAGCGCGCGGCACAACGAATGTCTGGAAGACCTTCAGCAGTTGCGTACCAGAATCAAAAATCGGATCGCCGAGGACTCCGATTTTTGAGCGTCGGCTCCGGTTGACGGCGAAGTGAAGCGTTCGATCAAGTGTCACTCTCAGAGGGAGAAATTCCATGTTGTACTGCATCACCGCTCAATACACGTCGCAGGCGCTCAACACGATGCTGGACGACCCGAAAACCAATCGCGCCGAGGCGGTCAGAAAGCTGATCGAAGCCGCCGGCGGAAAACTGGTTTCGATTTACAGCACCGTGGCGGAAGGTCCCGGCGTGCTGGTGGTTTTCGACGTGCCAGAGCCGGCGTCAGCCGCCGCCATCTGCGGGCTCGCGGTCGCCGGCGGCGCCATTCAGAACATAAAACTCACGCGTCTGCTGAGCCCCGACGAGGTGACCCATGTTCGAGGCAAGGCCCGCGAGCTTCGCAGCGCGTATAGGGCGCCCGGTAAATAAGCGGGCGCCGACAGCGACCGTACCGTCAAACAAACCAGACTCATGGCATTCCATAGGAGAATCATATGCCTACGTTCATCTGCTTCATCAACTGGACCGATCAGGGTGCAAAAAACGTGAAAGATACCGGCAAGCGCAACCAGGCTGGTTATAGCTTGGCGCAAAAGTTGGGCGGCCGGGTACTCAGCTCGTACATCACGACCGGCCAGTATGACGTTGTCGCCACGCTCGACATGCCGAGCGGAGAGGCGATGATGAAATTCGTGGCGGCCCTGTCCGCGTCCGGGAATGCGCGGACCACTACGGTGCGGGCATTTCCTCCCGAGGAGTTTGCCAAAATCGTCGACGACACGCCGGCGTTTTAGCACGGGCAGACAAATCCGCGATTACCGCTCGCGTCTGTCCAATCTATCCGCCGCCCATGCGCAATATGCCTTTGCGCATGGGGCGGCCGTTGGTCTCAACCTCGTCAGATTAAATCATCTAACAAAGGAGAAGATCATGCGCATGATGCTGAAATTCACGCTGCCGGTCGAGAAGGGCAACGCCGTCATCAACGACGGCTCGCTCGGCAAAACGATGGAGACTATTCTGGCTAAGCTGAAGCCGGAAGCCGCGTACTTTGCGCCGGTGGACGGCAAGCGCTGCGGCATGCTGTTTTTCGACCTTGCCGAGCCGTCGCAGATCGTCGAGACCGTCGAGCCGTTCTTTCTCGATCTCAACGCCGCCATCGAGCTTACGCCGGTCATGAACGGCGACGATCTGCGCAAGGGGCTCGGCAAGCTCGCACACAAATAGGAAGCGTACGGTGGGCTGAGCGCAGCGAAGCGAAGCCTACGCGGAGTGTGTAAAAAAAACGGGAGCGGGTATGGCGCGGAGTTTGTCATCGGGCCGCGCTTCGCGTGGACCCGTCGGCGCCTTTGCCCCTACGCTTGGTTGTCGGTTAGGAGGGCACCCATGCACGCAGCGGTGATGACAGGAGGTGAACGCCCCGTCTATGGCGACTTCGCAGAGCCGAAGGCGAACGACGGATCGCTCGCCGTTGCGGTTTGCGCGGCCGCGTTGACGGGCTTCGATCGGATGGTCGCTCGGCAACCTCGTATCTTCAAGGTTCCCGATGGCCCATTTGTCCTCGGCAAGGAGGGAGTGGCGCGGCGCAGCGACGGCCAACGCATCTACTTCAACGTCCTCGCGACGGTCGGCGCCTTCGGCTCGATGGCCGAGCGCACGCTGATCGACCCGCGCTTTGCCTTCGCGATCCCTGATATCGTTGCCGATGATATCGCCGCGGCACTCGGCAACGCCGGCCTCGCCGCGTGGCTCGCCTTGTCTTGGCGGGCCCAACTCAAGGGCGGTGAGACCGTCCTCATTCTCGGCGCTACCGGCGTTTCCGGTCTGATAGCGGTGACTGCGGCCAAGCACCTCGGCGCCGGCCGGGTCATCGCCGCAGGTCGCAACGGCGAAGCGCTGCAGCGGGCCAAGCGCCTCGGCGCTGACAAGACCATCGACCTTGCGGCGACGACGGACTTCGCCGCAGCTTATCGCGAAGCCGCCGCAGGAGGTATGGATCTGGTCGTCGATTATCTTGGCGGTCCGCCGGCCGCGGCGGCGCTTGACGTGCTGGCTTTCCATGGCCGCCTTGTCCAAATCGGCTCGTCGGCGGCGCCGACCATAACAATGCCCGGCCCCAGCATACGCCGTAGCTGCGCCGACATCATGGGGTTCGGCTATTTTCAGGCGCCAATCGAAGCCCAGGCGGAAGCATTTGAACAATTGTGCCGCCTTGCTGCGTCGGGCCAAATCGCTCTGGACATCGAGACGCGGCCGCTCTCCCAAATCGGCGCTGCTTGGGATGCGCAGGCGGCGGGCAGTCGACGGCGTCAAGTATTGATTCCGGAAGGGTGAACGCGTGAAGCGAGCCTGGGCGCCGTCCTACCGAAATCCGTCGAGCGTCATGGG
>JASHRW010000036.1 GCA_030037065.1 Xanthobacteraceae bacterium | reverse complement strand
CGCCTCGGTCAGCCTGGCGTTGCCTTCGGCGCGCAGGCGTTTGGTCTTTTGGTCGTAAATCACCTGATTCGCCTCAATCGTCGATCCGCCATAGTAAATCTGGACGTGACCCACAGCGGCGACAGTGTCGTTGGCGTAATCGTATTTGATCTCATCAGCTTGAACGAGCATCGGCGTGTTGGGCGGCACCGGCGCCGGACTCGGAGGCTTGTTGTGGGGCGGGAAATGCATTTCGTTAGGGGAGCCGACAATTCCTACTTGGCTAAAGACCGGCGAGCAGTAGAGAACAACGCCGGTCGCAACGACGGCGAACGCCAGAGCACTATAGCGTCGTCGTTCCCGCCGCGGCTGACGGGTACCCAGTAGGTCCGTCACTAATCGTGCTCCTCGCAAGACAACGCCATGACGCCGCCCGGATTGTCCGGGCCAGCGCGGCAGAACGATCGACGAGGCTGTATCCCCGGGTTCAGTCGTGTTCTCAAAAAATGGCTTTGCGAAGGCAAAGGCCGTTGAAAATAAAGAAGAATTCGTTGTTGATTATGAACAAGAACTGGTTAATGGGGTAGCGTGACCGAACTGCGAAGCTTGGGCGGCCGCTTGGCAGGGGGCCGTGCTCGGAGGCCGCCCCGGCTCAGGTGCCAGCGACAAAGTAGGACGCGAGCCTGTTCCTTACATTGTCGGCAATCATCGTTATGGCGCGATCTTCGGCGTTGAGCCAGGCGCGCTGCTGCCCGAACCGCTGCATCGAGCCCGGAGTGTCGAACGATGCGCGTCCGAATGTCGACGAGTTCAGGACGATCTTCCCGGTGGCAATTTCAGTCAGGGTAAAGCCGACGTTAACCGATGAAAGCTGCGTATCGGGCAGGCCGGTCGTAACATCCACGATGACCGTCGTCAGCCCGGAACTCAGTGAGGTAAAATCTAACCGATAGAGCGGCGCAGCGGCGGCAGCCCCGCCGTTGAAATCGTACATGAGATCGTTGCGCAGCTCGACGGCAAGGCGTGCTTCCGGCGTACCCTTGTTGGCTGGGATCTTGCCGATTTCAACACCGGCAAGCTTGTCACGGACGGAGTCGCCCAACCCTGGTTTTTGGTTGCCATAAAGCGGTTGGAAGCAAGCGGCAGTCAGTGCGCCCAACGCGAGCACGACAGCCACACTCATGACGCGGCGTGAAATACCGATTTCCTTGCCCCGGCCCACCGGCATAAATCCCCCAACCAAACTTGGCTAGCGCAGAAATCTTAACACCTATACATACGTTGCCACTTATGATGCAAGGGTTCTGCGCCAAGCCTCCCGGCCACGCGCGACGTCACAAACATGCGCAGGGCCCGTCCAATTATTGTCTGTAAGACGCGAGAAAATGCCAGGATGAAGGCGACACCGTGGCAGCGGCTCCGAATGGAGTTCTTCGTGTCGCGTGTCGCGGCACTCTTCGCCGCATCGATCATGCTGGCGCAATGCAGCGCGGTGCTGCCGGCAGATCCGGCGCAGCCGCCGCCTCCACTCGGTTATGGCAGGCTCATTGCCGATGCTCTGAAGAAATTCAAGGACTTTTCCCGCTACAGCAACTTTCAGATTTCCGGTCTGCGCTGGGTTCAAGCCGCGACCGGATGGAATTGGTTGATCTGCGTTCGCTACGATGAGCGCGGGCTTGTGCGCTTCTACTCGTTCTTCATCGACGGCAACACGATCGCCAACGCACGCTACGACGTGCGCACCGATCGATGTGCGGTACAGCAATACGAGCCGTTTGACGTGACGACGGGAATTGTAGGATCGGCCACCCAGCCATTGCAGCAACCGATCTATTAACGATCACGCCGATCGGCGCTGTTTGCCGGAGCGTACCGGTTTGCTTTGCGCGCCGCGCAGGAGTCTGCCGGCAACCGCGTCGAGCTTTCTGAGAAGCTTTGGGTCGCGCGCTTCCGGCGCGGTAATCAGGGCATTATCAAGCGCGCGATCGGAGCCGATCGGGCACGGTTCGTGCTCGCGTGGAAGATCGCCGGCCAACCGCGCCACCAAACGCTTGGCCTTCTCGGCATTGGCGATCAGGACCTTGATGATGTCCTGTACGGTAACGGCCTCGTGGTCGGGATGCCAACAGTCGAAATCGGTCACCATGGCGACGGTGGCGTAACAAATCTCCGCTTCGCGCGCGAGCTTGGCCTCCGGCATGTTGGTCATGCCGATCACCGAATAGCCCAGATTTTTGTAGGTCAGACTCTCGGCCAGACTGGAGAATTGCGGACCCTCGATGCATACGTAGGTCCCGTCGCGCACCACATTGATGCCTTCGGCCATCGCGGCTTCCGCCAGATGGATGCGCAGCCGCGGCGAGACCGGATGGGCCATCGACACATGGGCGACGCAGCCCTTGCCGAAAAACGAACTCTCGCGCTTGTGGGTGCGGTCGACGAATTGATCGATCAGCACGAAGGTCCCTGGCGGCAGCTCCTCCTTGAACGAGCCGCACGCCGACAGCGACACCAGGTCGGTGACGCCGGCGCGTTTGAGCACGTCGATATTGGCGCGATAATTGATATCCGACGGTGAATGCCGATGCCCCTTGTCGTGGCGCGACAAAAACACCACCGGCAAGCCGGCGATCGCGCCGATACGCAAAGCTGCTGACGGCTCGCCCCAGGGGCTTTTGATTTGCTTCGTGCGGACTTTTTCGAGGCCGGGCAAATCATAAACGCCCGAACCGCCGATGATGCCGAGAACCGCCTTTGTCATCAGGACCTATGCCTTCATTCGCCGTTGGAAAGCTCTGCTTGCGTCGTTACCCTTGTCGCGCATCGCTACGATAATCCGGCACCGCTTCGCGCAACACGCCGACGATGGCGCCGCGCTCGCTGCACTCCAGGCCGCGCCTGAGCTTGGCAACCCAGTCGCGCACCACTTCGATCGACGGGCAGACCAGCGCAGCGGCAACGACGCCGGCAATGCCGATGTCCACGCTCGGCTCTTCGCGCGCAAACAAGATCTCATTGAGCCGTTCGCCGGGCCGAATGCCGGTAAAAACCATCTCGATGTCGCGTCCGGGCTCGAGCCCGCTCAACCGGATCATGCGTTCGGCGAGATCGACGATTTTGATCGGCTGCCCCATGTTGAGCACGTAGACCGACGCTGCCGCGCGCGTGAGTCCGAGCGCATGGCTTGCCGCGGTAATGACAAGATCGCAGGCTTCGCGGATGGTCATAAAGTAGCGAACCATTTCCGGATGGGTCACGGTGACCGGCCCGCCGGCTTCGATTTGCGCCTTGAATTTAGGTACGACCGAGCCGTTGGAAGCGAGCACGTTGCCGAAGCGCACCGCGATCATGCGGATCGGTGGTTTGCCGCCGTTGGCGGAGCGCCCGGCATTGGCGTCCAAGGCCTGGCAATACATCTCGGCAAGACGCTTGGTGGCGCCGAGCACGGAGACCGGCTCGATCGCCTTGTCGGTAGAGATCATGACCATGGCCTCGGCACCGGCCGCGAGCGCGGCGTCGGCGACGTTGATCGAGCCGAAGACGTTGGTCTTGATCCCCTCATCCCATTCGTGTTCGACCAGCGGGACATGTTTGAGGGCTGCTGCGTGAAACACCAGGTTGGGCGCTGCGTCGGCGATCAGCCGGAACATCCGCTCCCGATCGCGTACATCGGCGATGCGGCCTTCGACTGCGGTTACGCCCGGTTTGGCCGCCAATTTTTCCAGCACGGCATGCAGCGCCGCTTCCGAATTTTCCAGGATCAAAAGTCGGGCGGCGCCGAAATTCACCGCGCGCTCGCAAATTTCGGAGCCGATCGAACCACCACCGCCGGTGACGACGATGGTCTTGCCTTTGATGAAGTTCTCCAGCCGCTTGTAGTCGATCTTGACGCTGGGGCGGAGCAACAAATCTTCGACGTCGACCGGCGCCAGACGCAAGGCTTCTTCGCCGGCATCGAGCGAAGGAAGTCGGCTGGTGGCAATGCCCAGTCTGCGGGCCAGCATCAGCGCCGTCTCCGGATGAAGTTCCGGCGCCAAAGCTGCCGGCGTCAACACCAGGCGGGCGACGTGAATGCCCTGGGCGGCCAAGCCCGCCACCGTACTTTCAAGGTCGGTCAGGTAACCGCGCACTGGAACACCGCGCAGCGACTGACTCTGGTCAGCGCGCGACGGCGAGAGGATGCCGACCGGCCTGATCTTGCTGACCGCGCCGCTCTCGATCGCGCGCAGCAGGACTTCCGCATCCGCGGCGCGACCGGCCACAAGGGTCGGAATCGCGTCCGCGCTCTTGGCATGATGCTGTTGCGTACGCGCATGGCGGAACAGGCGGTAGGCAATGCGCGGACCGCCGAGAAAGAACATCTGCAGCACCCAGTAAAGAATGATCGTAATTTTGCCGAAGAAAAAGGTGCCGTAGAAATTCGGAGCGACGAGGACGTAATCGAGCACCAGGAGCGACAGCGCCAGTACAGTCACCGCGCGGAAAATGTTCCATAGATCGGGCAGCGAAGCGAACCGCCACTTGGCGGCGTAGAGATGAAAAATCCTGTAGACCACCCCGGCATAGATCAGGTAGCCGGGCAGAATGATCAGCAGCCAATGGAAGCGTTGCGCAAGCCCAATCGTCTCGAATCGAAAATAGAAGGTGGCGAGAATCGCCGCCGCCGTCATGACGAGGTCGTGAATGACGATCAAAACGCGACGTGGATTGCCGAAAAATCCCCTCATGGCGCTACCATATAGCCCGCCTCACGCGATAAAAAAAAGCAATATCGGGGGCTTGCCTCCGGCGGGGAAATTCGGCGCTGGATACGCGGCGCAAGCCATTGACACTGCGGCGATTCGTTGCCGTTCCGCGATCCGCGTGGCAACGCATGGGGCGCGATCCGCCAGAATGGGCGGCGGGCAATAGAGAGCGGCGACGAATTCGATGAGCGAGGCGACGTCGGCAATCTGGGCGGTACGCGGTGCGGCGGTAGCTGGCTTGTCCGCGTTGATTTGCGTCGGTCTTATCGTGATTTTGCATCCGCTCCTTAAGCGCTACGCGATCGCCAAGCCAAACGCCCGGTCGTCCCACCACATACCGACCCCGCAGGGCGGCGGCATTGCAGTGATTGCCGCCACCATCGTGGCTGCGGGATTCGGCCTGTTCGTCCTCGACGCCTCGCTCGCTTCGCCGCTCATGACAGTTCTTGCGGCTGTCATCGTCATGGCGTGCGTCGGCGCCGCCGACGACATTCGTCCGCTTGACGTTGCGCCACGGCTCGTGCTGCAGGCGTTCGCCGTCGCCGCGATGATCTATGCGTTGCCCGACGAACTACGCGTAGTGCCGCTGTTGCCGTGGTGGCTTGAGCGCACTCTCTTGTTCCTCGGCGGTCTGTGGTTCG
>JASHRW010000279.1 GCA_030037065.1 Xanthobacteraceae bacterium | reverse complement strand
CAAACAAGGGGCGTCTCGGGGCCAACGCTATCCTTGGCGTGTCGCTCGCGGTCGCCAAAGCAGCCGCAGCGGCCAACAAGCTGCCGCTTTACCGATACGTCGGGGGTACTTCGGCGCGTCTTCTGCCGGTGCCGATGATGAATATCGTCAATGGCGGCGTGCATGCCGACAACCCAATCGATTTCCAAGAATTCATGATCGTGCCGCTTGGCGCTTCATCCTTCGCCGAGGCGCTGCGCGCCGGCTCGGAAATCTTTCATACGTTGCGCGCGGCGCTCAAAGCCGCCGGCCACAACACCAATGTCGGCGACGAGGGCGGTTTTGCTCCCAATCTACCCTCGGCCGAAGCGGCGCTCGATTTCGTCCTCGCGGCGATCGACAAAGCCGGCTACCGGCCCGGCGAAAACGTCATGCTCGCGCTCGATCCGGCGGCAAGCGAGTTCTTCGCCGATGGCGCCTACCAGTACAGGGGTGAGGGCAAGACCCGCTCGATTGATCAGCAGGTCGACTATCTCGCGGCCTTGGCCAAGCGTTATCCGATCGTCTCGATCGAAGACGGCATGGCCGAGGACGACGATGCGGGTTGGAAGAAGCTGACACAAAAAATCGGTAAGACCTGTCAGCTGATCGGCGACGATATCTTTGTCACCAATGTGGCGCGGCTCATGGACGGGATAAAAAACGGCATCGGTAATTCGATCCTCATCAAGGTCAACCAGATCGGCACGCTCACCGAGACACTGGCCGCGGTCGAGGTGGCGCACAAGGCGGGCTATACGACGGTGATTTCGCATCGCTCGGGCGAAACCGAGGACGCGACCATTGCCGACCTCGCGGTCGCCGCCAATTGCGGTCAGATCAAGACCGGCTCGCTTGCCCGCGCCGATCGGACCGCCAAGTATAATCAACTCCTGCGCATCGAGGAGGAACTCGGCGCCCAAGCCAGATTCGCCGGCCGCGCGGCATTCAAATCACTGGCATAGCCGCACTGCAAGCGCGCTTGTCCGGATGCGGCAATCGGCGCTATACCGCGAAAGTTCGAAAGATCGGGGAGCCGCGGCGGGCGCGGCTTGGGCGAATGGACCAGACGGTTGGTTTGGGGACTGGCAGCCGCAAGCTTGCGATCGAACGCCTGCGCGACTTTATCGCCACCTCGGTGGACGCCGCGCTGCCCGGCGAAACACCATTCACCCATCTTGTGCTTGAACGCGTCTTTCCTGACGATGTCTACGCCGCCATGCTGGCGAATATGCCTGCGACCACGGATTATCGGCCTATGCATGGCCGAGCTAAAGGTCTCGATCTCGCCGACGGCACGCATACGCGCGTGAAGATCGACCTTTATCCCGAATACATCCGGCACCTGCCGCCGCAGAAGCGCGCAGTGTGGGACGTGGTCGGGGCCGCGCTCTGTTCGGCCGCCGTGCGCGGTGCGTTTGTCCGCCGTCTTGCGCCGGCGCTCCACCGCCGTTTCGGCTCGAATTATTCCAAGGTCGGCATGTATCCGGTCCCGGTGCTCACGCGCGATATTCCGGGCTATTTGATCCCGCCGCATCCCGACACCAGGTGGAAAGGGATCACCGTACAGCTCTATTTGCCGCCCGATCATTCGATCACTCATGTCGGCACCATTTTTCACCAACAGCTTGCCGACGGGTCGCTTGAGAAAACCAAGCAGATGACCTTTGCCCCCAATACCGGCTACGCCTTTGCAGTCGGTACCGACACGTGGCATTCGGCCGATCGCATCGGCCCCGAAGTGAAAACCCGTGACAGCATTCTGCTGACCTATTTCGTCGATGCCGGAATAGTTCGTTTTCTGCGCAACCGCGGCAAACGGTTCGGCAATTTCGTTTTGAGCGAGTTGCGCAGCATTCTGCCGTGACACGCAACCATTGGTCAGCTCGGCTCCGCGAAAGCTGGCGGCGTTCGCACGCAAAAAGCCCATCATCCTTTCCCGGAGCTTGGTCCGGAAGAAGGGGGCTGAGATTGCCACTCCCTGGTCATTAATCGCGCCTTAAGCGCCGCTTGGGCATGATCGCAGTATGGTTACCCGGAGACGCCTTCGTTCGATTCTCAACGCGCTTGCCCTCTACGTCTTGGCCGCGCTGCTGATCGGCTATTTCGGCGTCAACGCCTATGACGGTGCTCATGGGCTGAGGGCCAAGCAGGATATTGATCGTGAGACGGCGGCGCTTTCAGCCGAGCTGAGCCAATTGCAATCCGAGCATGCGCAGTGGGAGCACCGGGTCGCTCTGCTCAAGTCCGACGACATCGACGCGGACATGCTCGATGAGCGGGCACGTGCGTTGCTCGACTATGTGGACCCCAACGACCTCGTCATGATGCTTCACCCGGATAAGCCTGCCACCGATCCGCTCGGGCCTTGAACTATATCCCACCGTTTCCGAAATTGAGTTTTCGGACAAGCATTTGCGCACCGCTGGCGATCCCCAGGCCGGATGCCGCCGACTTCCGCATCGGGGCGAATTCGGCTATGGGATGATCCGCCCGGATTTCGAGGAAAACGATGGCCGTTGCCAAGACCAAAGCCGCCGAGCAAGGCGTTCAAGAACTCCGCCCGGTAGATTGGGCAACGCAGCAAAGTCCGGTTCCGGAGTTTTCCAAGGAAGAAGAGTTTCGAGCGCTGCGACAAATGCTCCTGATCCGGCGGTTCGAGGAAAAGGCCGGCCAGATGTACGGCATGGGCCTGATTGGCGGATTCTGCCACCTCTATATCGGCCAAGAAGCGGTCGTGGTCGGCATGAAAATGGCGATGGCCGACGGCGATCAAATGATCACCGGCTATCGCGATCATGGCCACATGCTCGCTTGCGGCATGGATCCGAAAGGGGTGATGGCGGAACTCACCGGCCGCCGCGGCGGCTATTCCAAGGGCAAGGGCGGTTCGATGCACATGTTCTCCCGCGAGAAGAATTTCTTCGGCGGGCACGGCATCGTCGGCGCTCAGGTGCCGATTGGTACCGGCATTGCGTTCGCCAACCGCTATCGCGGCAATGACAGCGTCTGTGTCACCTATTTTGGCGATGGAGCGGCGAACCAAGGCCAAGTGTACGAAAGCTTCAATATGGCCGAGTTGTGGAAGCTGCCTATCGTCTATGTCATCGAGAATAACCGCTACGCCATGGGGACGTCGGTGTCGCGTTCCTCGGCGCAGACCAATTTCGCCCGGCGCGGCCTATCCTTTAACATTCCGGGTTCGCAGATCGACGGTATGGACGTACGTGCCGTCAAGGCCGCTGCCGATGATGCGATCGCCTGGTGCCGCGCCGGCAAGGGACCAACCATCCTCGAAATGATGACCTACCGCTACCGCGGCCACTCGATGTCGGATCCAGCCAAATACCGGACCAAGGAAGAGGTCGACAAAGTGCGTACCGAGCACGATCCGATCGAGCAGGTGCGCAAGCGATTGCTCGACCGCAAACTGGTCGCCGAAGACGAGTTGAAAAAGATCGACGCCGCTGTGCGCGCGGTGGTCAACGAGGCGGCCGAGTTCGCCACGCATGACGCCGAGCCTGATCCCGCCGAACTTTATACCGACGTCTACCGGTGAGCACGACGATGTTGCCAGCCGTGCGCGCAATCGATCCGGCATGATGATCGACGAGTAGCCGCCATGCCCACGCCAATTTTGATGCCCGCGCTGTCGCCGACGATGGAGA
>JASHRW010000278.1 GCA_030037065.1 Xanthobacteraceae bacterium | reverse complement strand
GCTCGGACCACCCTCCCCACCGCAAGCGGGGGGAGGGAATATTGATGCGCATCCTCATCACCAACGACGACGGTATCCACTCCGAAGGGCTCGACGTCTGCAAGAAGATCGCGGGCGCTCTGTCCGACGACGTGTGGATCGTCGCGCCGGAATTCGATCAGTCGGGCGTCGCCCATTCGCTCACGTTGAACGATCCGCTGCGGCTGCGCCAAGTGGAAGAGCGCCGCTTTGCCGTGCGCGGCACGCCGACCGATTGCGTCATCATGGGTGCGCGCCATCTGCTCAAGGCCAAGCTTCCCGATCTCGTGCTCTCCGGCGTCAATCGCGGGCGCAATGCCGGCGAGGACGTGATTTATTCCGGCACCATTGCGGGCGCCATGGAAGCCGCCGTGCTCGGCATACCGGCGCTGGCGCTGTCGCAGTCCTACAAATCGCGCAACGGCCATCAACCGTATTGGCAAACCAGCCTGAAATTCGCGCCCGATATCATTCGCCGCGTGCTCGCTGAGGGCATGCCGCACGACATTCTGGTGAACGTCAATTTTCCCGATTGCCTGCCCGAGGAGGTCAAGGGCGTCGCAGTGACGGCCCAGGGACGCCGCCGGCAGGAGCGGCTGCACATCGACGAACGCATCGATGGCCGCGGCAATCCCTATTACTGGATCGGCTATACGCGCCAGCCGTTCGCCCCGGCGGCGGACGGCACCGATTTCGCGGCGCTCGACCATCGCCGCATCTCGGTCACTCCGCTCAAGCTCGACATGACCGACGATCCGTTCATGACGCGGCTCGCCAAGCTTTTCGGCTGACGGAAGAGATTCAATTCGCCGGCTTCGCCGTCGCTGTAGCCAGCGCGCGTGCGAGGCCTTCCGCTTGGAACGGCTTTTGCAGAAGCGGAATCTTGCTGTGTGCTTCCGGAATTCCGCGCCGCGCATAGCCGCTGACGAACACGAACGGCACTCTGCGCTGGACCAGAATGTCGACCACCGGCGTGACCGGCTGGCCGTTGAGGTTGACGTCGAGGATGGCCAAGTCGAACTCGCCTTGCTCGGCGACGGTCAGCGCTTCATCGAGCCTGCCTGCTTCGAAGGCCATCGAGTAGCCGAGGTCGGTCAGCATGTCGTCGAGCAAGAGCCGGATCATCGGCTCGTCCTCCACCACGAGGACGCGCTTGCCTACGCTTGTGGTTCCGTCGGCTGTCATTTCCACCCCGTGGGCACGCTGGGCATGCCATGACAATGCGAGAAAACTTAGGCGATTTGCCGAGCAACGCCAATGCTGAAGCTGACGCGGCGTTGCAGAGAGTGACGGTGATAACCGTCGAAGGAAGCGATCGGTTCCGGGCGTGCAGGGTTATTTTGCAAAATTATTTTGTACGCGAATCGTCGCGAGGAGGCTGAACATTCGGGTGCGTTGGGACACCTGTAAGGCGCACGGCCATAGTGATAAAACCGGCCTGTACGATCACAATAGAGTTCCAAAGTGGCCGCCGAAGCCGCAGCCGATATCGAACGTATGGAGTTTCAGCTTACGCTGCGCCGGCGTGGCATCAGCGATCAGGCGGTGCTGCGCGCCATGGACGAGGTGCCGCGCGAGCACTTCGTGGCCGCCGATGACGCCGAAAGCGCTTATGCGGACCAGGCGCTGCCGATCGCCTGCGGGCAGACGATCAGTCAGCCTTACGTCGTCGCCTACATGACCGAACAGCTCGAAGTCGGTCCGCCGCACCGCGTCCTCGAAATTGGCACCGGGTCGGGCTATCAGGCCGCCATTCTTTCGCGCATCGCCCGCGAAGTCGTGAGCATCGAGCGGTACCGCACGCTCGCCGACGCGGCACGCAATCGGCTCAAGACGCTAGGCTATGACAACGTCACCGTGCTCGCCGGCGATGGCTTTCTTGGCGCTCCGGACCGGGCGCCGTTCGACCGCGTCATGGTGACCGCCGCCGCGGGAAAAATCCCCGACCGTCTCGTCGAACAGCTTGCCGAGGGTGGAAAAATGGTGCTGCCGCTTGGCCCGCGTACGGAGGCGCAACACATCGTCAAGCTAACAAAAAAAGCGAACGGCGAGCTTGTCCGTGAAAAGCTGATTGCCGTGCGTTTTGTGCCGCTGCTGCCGGGACAGGCGCGGGAATTGTAGCTTTTTTACCACAGTCTAGATTTTATTAAATTGCATTCGGTGCACTTAAAGGCCTGTTTACCCCACTCTTGTTTAGTCTCGCGCAGTGTTTGTTGCGTACGAGCGAGTAACCATGTGCGCGTCGCGTCGACCGGCCATTTGGCCGCAAGTGGTTGCCATTTCATTAATCGGATTGGGTGCCGCAGGCTGCAGCGATTCGGGGCGTTTCGGCCCTGACGGCGGACCGCGCGCCGAAGTGACCGGTTCAATTCCCTCGCAGCCTGCCACCAGTCATGTCGACAGCCGGCCGCTGCCGCCGCTTGCCAGCGCCAATGCGCAGGGTGTCTCCGGCGGCGGCCGCGGCATGGGGTCCTATCAGCCGGGATACGGCGAAATCACCGGCTCGGTGCAGCCGCCCCCGCCCCCGCCGCCACCTCCGGCCTGGACCTGGAATGGCGGCATCGCCATCACCGTTGCGCCTGGCGAAACTCTCGAAATGATTGCCCGCAAGCACGGTGTGCCGGTTTCGGCCATCATGCAGGCCAACCACATCACCAACCCGGCGACGGTTCATGCTGGGCAGCATCTGGTGATCCCGCGGTTGCGCGGCCCGGCCCCGGTCGCCTATGCGCCGCCAGCAACTCACATTGGCACAGTGCCCGCCGCGCAAGCTGAGGCTCCGCACAAGGCCTTGGAACGCTTCGCGGCTGTACATGTCGTGGCGCCCGGCGAAACGCTCAACAGCATTGCGCGGCACTACGGCAGGCCCGTCACGGAGTTGGCCAAAGCCAACCACATTTCGCCGTACACTATGGTCTGGGTGGGCCAGCGCATCATCATTCCCGGCGCGGGCGAAAAGCCGCGTGCTGAAGCACCCCCGCCCGAGCATCGCGACGTTGCCGTCGAGGAATCGCCGCACAGCGCCTGGAACGCAACGCCTGTCGCACCGCCGCAGCAGAGCCCGGTCAAAGCCGCACAACCATTGGGCGCATTGCCGAGCTTCGGTTGGCCCGTCCATGGCCGCGTCATCGCCGGATTCGGTCCCTCACCAAATGGACTGCAGAACGACGGGATCGATGTGTCGGTACCCCAGGGCACGCCGATCAAGGCGGCCGACGATGGCGTCGTTGCCTATGCAGGGAACGAGCTTAAGGGCTACGGCAACCTGGTGCTGATCCGTCATAGCGACGGCTACGTCACCGCCTATGCGCACGCCAGCGAAATTCTGGTCAAACGCGGCGAAACGGTGAAGCGCGGTCAGGTGATCGCCAAGGCCGGAGAAACCGGCAACGTCAAGACGCCGGAACTCCACTTTGAAATCCGCAAAGGCGCGACTCCGGTCGACCCCGCGCAGTTCCTGAAAGGGGCCTGAATCGGACGACAGAAGGCGATAGGATTCCCTATCTGTCGTTCGTCCTCTGTCGTCCGCCGTCCGTCTTAACTCCCAGCCGCCCGGCCAAATCCTGCACGTATTGCCAGGCGACGCGGCCTGAGCGAGCGCCGCGCGTGGTGGCCCATTCGAGCGCTTCGCGGCGCAGCTCCGCGCCGGAAAGCGGGATGCGGTAGTGCACCACGTAGCCCTCGACCATGGCCAGGAATTCGTCCTGGCTGCAGCGGTGGAAGCCGAGCCACAGACCAAATCGGTCCGACAGCGAAACCTTCTCCTCCACCGCCTCACCGGGATTGATCGCGGTAGAGCGCTCGTTCTCCATCATTTCGCGGGCCATCATGTGGCGGCGGTTTGAAGTGGCATAGAAGATCACATTGTCCGGACGGCCCTCGATGCCGCCCTCAAGCATCGTCTTGAGCGATTTATAGGATGTGTCCTCGGCATCGAAGGAGAGGTCGTCGCAAAAGACGATAAAGTGCTGCGGGGCGGTGCGGAGCATGGCCATCAGATCGGGCAGCGACTCGATGTCCTCGCGATGGATCTCGACGAGCTTGAGTCCGGGATGCGGGTGTGCGGCGCCGATCGCCGCATGGGCAGCCTTGACGAGCGACGACTTTCCCATGCCGCGCGCACCCCACAGCAGCGCGTTGTTGGCGGGCAGCCCGCGGGCGAAGCGTTCGGTGTTTTCGACGAGGAGATCACGGACACGGTCGATGCCCTTGAGCAGCGACATGTCGACCCGGTTGACGCGGCGTACTGGAGCAAGCCGTTTGGCTTCGGGCTGCCAGACAAAGGCTTCGGCCGTGGCAAAATCCGGCGCCGGCGGAGGAGGGGGGGCCAATCGTTCGAGCGCGCCTGCGATCCGCAGCAGGATTTCGCTATTGTCGGGCAGTTTGCCCTTGGCGGCATCGGTTGTCGCGTTTGGTGCTTTGTCCCGGAACCGCTGCGGAGATTGAGCCATGGTTTCTACCGTTACGCGGCCATCCCCTTAGCGGGGCCCCGAAATGCCCGCAAGCGCGCCCACCGCTTGCCTCTCCCGGTTCGCGCCGAGGCAACGGCGCTGGGGCGCGGCGTTGCAATTAGGCCAACCGTAGCTATAGTCCGCGCCGATTTCCGCGCAAATTCGGCCCTTATCGATCAGGCCAGCGCGCCTGAAACGCGGCCCCTCGGAGGAGCAATGTTCATCACGCCTGCATTCGCCCAAAGCATTTTCGGCGGCGGCGCCAACAGCGGCATGATCGTGCAGTTCATGCCGCTGATTTTGATTGTCGTGATTATGTATTTCCTGATTCTGCGCCCGCAGCAACGCAAAGTGAAGCAGCACCAAGAGATGATCAAGGCGTTGCGCCGCGGCGACACCGTAGTGACCAATGGCGGCCTTGTCGCCAAGGTGACCAAAGTGGTGGACGAGGCCCTTATCGAGGTCGAGATTTCCGACGGGGTGCGGGTGCGACAGATGCGCTCGATGGTCACCGAGGTGCGTGCCAAGGGCGAGCCTGTGAAGGAAGAGAGCGCGAGCTGACGCTTTCGCGTTCTCCTGCCCACTTGCCGGGGCGGGAACGGAGCGCCAAGTGTGGCGATAACCCAAGTGCGGCGGTAACGAGGAATACTACGCTCCATGTTGTTTTTCACGCGGTGGAAGGCGGCGGCAATCTTGCTCACGGCGCTCGTCGTGTGCCTGTTCGCGGTGCCGAATTTCTTTTCGGAGAAAATCGTTTCGCACTTGCCCGATTGGGCGCAACGCCACATCGTGCTCGGCCTCGATTTGCAAGGCGGATCGAGCCTGCTCCTTCAGGTCGATACCAACGCGGTGCGCCAGGAACGCCTGCAGGCGGTCGATGACGACGTGTTGCGCGTCCTGCGTCAGGCGCGCATTCCGTTCACCGGCCGCGCCATTCACGGCAACGGCGTCGAGGTTCACATCACGCGCCCCGTGGACGTGAAGACTGCGCTCGACAAGCTGGGCGAGTTATCGCAGCCGCTCGCGGGCATCGCCGGCTCGACGGGGCAGCGCAGCCTCGACATTTCGGAGAATGGCGGCACCATAACGCTCACCCCTTCGGACGCCGCGCTCACCGAGCGCATACGGCAGGCCGTCGACCAGTCGATCGAAATCATTCAGCGCCGCGTCAACGAACTCGGGCTCGTCGAACCCAGCATCCAGCGCGAGGGCGTCGACCGCATTCTCGTGCAGGTGCCAGGCCTGCAGGATCCCACCCGGCTGAAGGAAATCCTCGGCAAGACGGCGAAACTCGATTTCCGCATGGTCGATTTGTCGATGACCGTCGAGCAGGCGATGCAGACGCATCCGCCGGCGGATTCGGAAATTCTCAACGGCCAAAAGGCGGGCGAAAAATATCTGGTCGAGAAGCGCGTGTTGGTTTCCGGCAGCGATCTGGTCGATGCCGAACCGGGGTTCGACCAGCGCACCAACGAGCCTGTCGTCAATTTTCGTTTCAATTCGAGTGGCGCGCGCAAATTTGCCGAAGCGACCCAGCAGAATGTCGGCAAGCCGTTCGCCATCGTCCTCGATAATCAGGTGGTATCGGCGCCGGTGATCCGCGAACCCATCCTCGGCGGCCAGGGCCAGATTTCCGGCAATTTCACCGTTCAGCAGGCCAACGACCTTGCCATTCTGCTGCGTGCCGGCGCCTTGCCGGCGCCGCTGACCATCGTTCAGGAAAATACGGTCGGACCAGGGCTTGGCCAGGATTCGATCCTGGCGGGCGAGCACGCGGCTTACGTCGGCGCCGCGCTCGTCATCTTTTTCATGTTCGTGACCTACGGCCTGTTCGGGCTGTTCGCCAATATCGCGGTCGCCGTGAACGTGGCGATGATCTTCGGCGTGCTATCGATGCTCGGCGCGACGCTCACGCTGCCTGGCATTGCCGGTATCGTGCTGACCGTCGGTATCGCGGTTGATTCCAACGTATTGATCTACGAGCGCATCCGCGAAGAGGTGCGCGCCGGACGCACCGCGATCAACGCAATCGATGCCGGCTTTACCCGGGCGCTTGCCACTATTCTCGACTCCAACATCACTACGTTCATCGCTGCGGCGGTTCTGTTCTATGCCGGGAGCGGGCCGGTCCGCGGATTCGCCGTGACGCTTGGCGTCGGCATCCTGACAAGCTTGTTCACCGCCTTTACGCTGACGCGTCTGATCGTGGCTTATTGGGTGCGGATGTGGCGGCCGCGCACGGTGCCGATCTAAACGTGCGCTAGCGGTTTTCGCCGAAGATCATGCAAACGCCAAACGATCATCCCTGAAAGCAAGCCAGTGCGCCTCCTTCGCATCGTTCCCGACAACACGCGCTTCGATTTCATGCGCTTCCGGCGCATCAGCTTCCCCATGTCGGCGATGCTGTCGATCGCCGCGATCCTTCTGTACTTTTTTCATGGTCTGAATTTCGGCATCGATTTTGTCGGCGGCACGCTGGTCGAGGTGCAGACCAAGGCCAATCCCGCCGACCTCGCCAAAATGCGCGCCACTATCGGCGCGCTTAATCTCGGCGAATTTCAACTGCAGCAATTCGGCGCGCCCGATGACGTGCTGATCCGCATTTCCGAGCAGCCCGGCGGCGACCCGGCGCAGGAGGCGGCCGTGCAGAAGGTGCGCAACGCGCTCGGCGCTTCCGTCACCTATCGTCGCGTCGAAGTGGTCGGGCCGAGCGTTTCCACCGAGCTTCTGTCCTACGGTACGATCGGGCTTCTCAGCGCGATCGTCGCCATCCTGTTCTATCTGTGGTTCCGCTTCGAATGGCAGTTTGCGCTTGGCGCCATGATCGCCAACGTGCACGACGTGGTGCTCACCGTAGGCTTCATGTCGCTTACGCGGGTCGATTTCGACCTCACCAGCATCGCGGCCTTGCTCACCATCGTCGGCTATTCGCTCAATGACACCGTGGTGATCTACGACCGCATCCGCGAAATGCTGCGCCGCTATAAGCGCATGTCGATGCCCGATCTGCTTAACGTTTCGGTCAATGCCACGCTGTCCCGCTCGATTGTGACTCATCTTACCGTCGCCTGTTCGTTGCTGGCGCTGCTGTTATTCGGCGGCCAAGCGATCCGCAGCTTCACCGCCACCATGATGTTCGGCGTGGTGCTGGTGGGCACCTACACATCGGTGTTCATCGCTTCGCCGATCCTGATCTATCTCGGCGTCGGCACCGGGCGGATGGGCGGGGCGGAGGAGCCTGAAACCCCGCCGGCGCCGCCGGCGGGCGAGCCTGCCCCGGCAAAGTCGACTTCCTCCAGGCCGGCATCCGCAAGGCCGGCACCGCCGCGGCGCGCCAGGGCGCGGCGGTAGTGGAAGCGCCGCATCTGCCGCGGCAAGCTTTGATCGATGCCCATGGCGGGGGCGGCTTCCGCTTCGGAGGCATGTCGCATCGCGGATCGTTGCTGTGCCTGCCGGACGGCATCTGGCCCTGGCCGGTCGGCGAGGCTGCCGCGCTCACCGATGCGGCGCTGGCGCTCGTGTTTGCCCGCAGCAGCGATCTCGATTTTTTCATTATTGGCACCGGCGCGAACGCGTGGGTCATGCCGGAGGGTATACGGCAGAAATTTCGCGAGGCGCACATCTCGGTCGATACCATGACAACCGGACCGGCCGTGCGCACCTATAACGTCATGCTGATGGAAAGCCGTCGCGTCGGCTCCGGCCTGATTGCGATTGATTGAACCTGCTAAGTTGCAGCGATGCAGGATGCATTCGCCTATTGCGCCGAGTTGGTGCGTGCGGCAGACCGCGACCGCTATCTCGCCGCTCTGTTCGCGCCGGCGCAACATCGCGGCGCGTTGCATGCCCTGTATGCTTTCAACTGCGAAATAGCACGCGTGCGTGAGGCTGCGCGCGAGCCGCTCCCTGGCGAAATCCGCCTGCAATGGTGGAGCGAAGTGTTGCGTGGCGAACGGAGCGAGGAGGCGAGCGCTAATCCGGTGGCATCCGCCCTGCTTGCGACCATTGAGCAGCACCAACTCCCGGCAGCGAGGCTGCTCGATCTGGTCGAGGCGCGGCGGTTTGATCTGTACGACGAGCCCATGCTGACGATTGCCGATCTTGAGGTTTATGCGAGGACAACATCGTCGGCCTTGTTTGCTCTGGCCGCGCAAATACTCACCTGCGGCGAAGCAAAAGCTCTCGCTGAACCGGCCGGACTGGCCTATGGCATTGCTGCGCTGCTGCGCGCTTTTCCGCAGCACGCCGTGCGCCGCCAGCTTTACGTGCCGGTCGAAGTTTTGCAGCGCCATCAGGTGCAAATCGACGATCTATTCGCCGGCCGATCGTCAGTCGGGCTTAATGCGGCACTCGCCGAGCTGCGAACTCTCGTCCGCCGCTATCTGGTCGCGGCGCGGGAGAGGACGGCGGGGCTTTCTGCTGCGGCGTTGCCGGCATTCCTTCCGCTCGCGTTGGTCGGACCGTCACTCGCTCGCCTGGATCGCTCCGATGCGTTTGCGCCCGCCGAGATCGCGCCTTGGCGGCGGCAATGGCTGATCTGGCGCGCGGCGCGCAATCCGGCGCGGATTGCGGGTTGATCTCAGAACGCGAAGCGGTCGCGCAGATTGCGCCGCTCCGACACGATGCGGCCAATGAGCGCGCGTTCGTCCTCGGTTTTGACCAGCGGCCCGATCAGATCGAGCTGGTTCAAGGCAACCAGTTCGAGGATTTCGCTGCGCACCTCGCCCGCGCCATTGCGTGGCAAGGCGTCGACGATTTGCAGGCATTCGGGCGCGGCAGGCCCGAGAAAGTCGTGCAGCTCGCGATAGCTGGCGCTGCCTTCGACGAAGGCATAGAGCCCGGTGCCGGTACGGCGGTCGGGAAAGGCGACGACGGCCACATCGCGCACTTTTGGATGGCTGCGCAGCCGCGCCGCCATCGCCGGCGCTTCGCGGGTAAAGCGCAGCCCGCGCCCCTCGCGGTCAGTGACGTTGAGGCCGCGCGTGATCGCGTAATAGAGCTTCTTGCCGGTGGCCATCCATACGCGCGTGGGGAGGCTTTTGCGCGCGAGCACTCGCCGTTCCGCCGTGGTGAGTGCGGCCGGAGCGTAGTGGCGCTTGTGCTTGAGCAGATGCCGCAGATCCTCGTAGCGGGCGACGCGAAACAGCGTGCCGCGGCGGCTGCGGCGGGAGAAGCGCGATGCGAGCTGAAAGTCTGTCAGAAACGCGCGTCCATTGGCATACAACCAATTCTGCTCCTTGGCGAGATCGTTGTGGGTGATGCCGGCGCGGTGCAGCGTGCGCAACGCCGTCTTGGCAGACCGGAAATAGCCGACATCGCCGTGCGGCTTGGCGATGTGCAGAGGCACGCCGTCGATCCAGCCGCGCACCAGCAAGCGGCGTCCAGTAAACAGAAGCGGCGGTGCGATGCCGAGCTCGCCCGCGACTGCCAAGGCGCGGCGCTCGCGGCGAAACAGCATACGAGCGAGCGGCCGGCTCCACCACGGTACCCCGTCGAGGCGGCGCAGGACCGCGTCAATCTCTCCACTTTCGGTGCGGAAGCGGCCGCGTTCGATGGTGGAAAAGACGTCGCGCTTGAGCACGACGCCACTGCGCCAGCGGCCGGCGACTTCGTCAGGGACTTCGCGCTCGGTCATGATCGAGGCGTCTAGCACAAAAAGAGCTTGATCACTCGGCGGCGTGCGGCAGGGCTGCATCGGCCCAAGCCTCGAGGTCGGCCCGCGCCCGCGCACAGAGTGCCGGCTTCTGCGACTGCTTTTTGCCGCGATGCGCGCTGCCGCCGGCGATCGGAGGAAACAGACCGAAATTGATGTTCATCGGCTGAAAAGAGCGCGCCCCGGTGTCAATCGTCTCGATGTGGCCGCCGGTGATGTGGCCGAGGAGGGCGCCATGCGAGGTTGTCGGGGGCGGCAGACGCGGCGCTTCGCCGAGGCGGTCCGCAGCCGCGAAGCGGCCGGCAAGAAGCCCGATCGCCGCCGATTCGACATAACCCTCGCAGCCGGTGATCTGGCCGGCAAAGCGAAGCCGCGGCATGGCGCGCAGCCGCAGCGTTTCGTCGAGCAATTTCGGCGAATTGAGAAAAGTGTTGCGGTGCAGCCCGCCGAGCCGTGCGAACTCGGCGTTGGCAAGGCCCGGAATAGCGCGAAAGATTCGCACCTGCTCGCCGTGCTTGAGCTTGGTCTGAAAGCCAACCATGTTGAATAGCGTGCCGAGCCTGTTGTCTTGGCGAAGCTGCACGACCGCGTAGGGTCTTTCGCCCGGCCGGCGCGGGTCCGTGAGCCCGAACGGCTTCATCGGCCCATGGCGCAGTGTTTCGCGGCCGCGCTCGGCCATCACCTCGATCGGCAGGCAGCCGTCGAAATAGGGCGTCGCCGTTTCGAATTCGTGAAACGCGACCTTCTCGCCGCTAAGGAGCGCGTCGACGAAGGCCTCGTATTGCGCGCGGTCGAGCGGGCAATTGATGTAGTCGGCACCGGAACCGGCGGGTCCGGCTTTATCGTAGCGCGACTGGAACCAGGCAATGTCGAAGTCGATCGTGTCGCGGTGAATGATCGGCGCAATGGCGTCGAAGAAGGCGAGTGCCTCTTCACCGGTGAGCGCGCGGATCGTCTCGGCGAGGGCGGGCGAAGTGAGCGGTCCGGTGGCGACGATCACGCTGTCCCAATCCGCCGGCGGCGCGACAATCTCCTCGCGGCGAACCTCGATCAGCGACTCGGCTTCCAGCGCCTCGGTGACGGCACCCGCAAAGCCATCGCGGTCGACGGCGAGCGCACTACCGGCGGGCAGCTTGTGGGCGTCGGCGGTCCGCATCACCAGCGAGCCGAGGCGCCGCATTTCGGCGTGGAGGAGCCCAATAGCGCTGCCTGCGGCATCGTCGGAGCGGAACGAGTTCGAGCAGACCAGTTCGGCGAATTTCTCGCCCTTGTGCGCGGCGGTTGTACAAACCGGGCGCATTTCGTGCAGCACCACCGGCACGCCCGCCTGCGCGATCTGCCAGGCGGCCTCGGAACCGGCGAGCCCGCCGCCGATGATATGAACTGGCTGCATTGCATGCATGAGCGCGAAACTTAAGCACCGGCCAGCAATGCGGCAAGCAATCGCAACGCCACGCGTTTCGGGTTCATTTGACTTAAACATATATGCGATATATATGTTTAATGCCACCGCGGACTTAGGAACTAGAAATGAGTGCGGATACGGAAGCAGCAATGCGCCGCAACTTGATCGTCGCCGATATCGTTGAACGCACCGGAATCGATGCGGCCATGATCGAGCGGCTGGTGCGCAGATTCTATAGCCGAGCTCGGCTGGATCCGCTTATCGGTCCGATTTTCGAGCACAAGGTTTCCGACTGGGACGCGCATCTTGGACGAATGTGCGATTTCTGGTCGTCGGTCGTTCTGATGAGCGGCCGCTACCATGGCCAGCCGATGGCGGTGCATCTGCCGCTGCAAATCGACACGCCACATTTCGATCGTTGGCTCGAACTTTTTGCCGAAGCAGCGCGCGAGGTCTGCCCACCGACCGCCGCCGCGCATTTCATCGATCGCGCGTACCGGATCGCCGACAGCCTCGAATTCAGCATCGCCATGCAAAAGGGCGAAATCAGGCCGCGCCGGGTTCGACCAGGCTGCAGTAGTCCGCCGAACCCGGAAAGCGTGATTTGAGCGGGGAAACGAAGATGTTGCCCGGCGACGTGAAGCCGTACAAGAGAACCGCGATATTCGATGAGACCACGCTGCCTCTTGCCCTGCGCCGCGGGCATCGCACCAAGCCGGGTGTGTGGGGGCTGATACAGGTGGTCGATGGGCGGCTGCGTTATCGCGTTCTCGAGACCGGGGCCGAATCCATTCTCGATCCGGAACATCCCGGCATCGCGCGGCCTCAGCAATTGCACGAGGTCGAGCCGCTCGGTCCCGTGCGTTTTTTCATCGAATTCCACAGTGTCGCTGGTGTGGCGCCGGGCGAGCACGCCAATGCGCGCGCCGGAGTTGTCCCGCATGAATGATGTGGCAATCGCAAGAGCAATTCACGTTATTTGCGTCGTTATATGGATCGGCGGCGTGGCCATGGTGACGACCGTCATCCTCCCCATGGTGCGTCGTTTCGACGTTCCCGAAAAGCGGCTTGCTCTCCTGGAGGCGGTCGAACGGCGCTTCGTCTGGCAGGCGCGGATTGCGACGCTACTGGTCGCGGCAAGCGGTTTCTACATGGTCGAGAGGCTTCAGCTCTGGGATCGATTCCACAGTGCGCAGTTTTGGTGGATGCATGCCATGGTGCTGATTTGGCTGATATTCACCGTCATTCTCTTCGCCGCCGAACCGCTTGTCATGCGCAGGCGTGCGCGCCCCGGGCCACCGATCGCCGCCGAGGTTAAACTTTCCCGCATGCAAAGGCTTCATTGGGTGCTGTTGATCCTGAGCGTTATTACCGTGCTGGCGGCAGTCGCCGGCAGTCAGGGAATGTCGCTTTTGCCATGAACTGAAGGCCGAATGCATCGAGGATTCCAGCCATGCGCCTGACCGCTTTCACCGATTATTGCCTGCGTGCGTTGATCTTCGTCGCGCTCAAGGACGATGGGCTGGCGACCATCGACGAGATCGCACAGCACCACAAGATCAACCGCAACCATCTCGTGAAAGTGGTGTTTCGCTTGAGCCAGCTTGGTTATCTGCACACGTTGCGCGGCAAAGGGGGTGGCATCCGCCTGGCGAATGATCCGTCCAAGCTTAGCGTCGGCAAGCTTGTCCGTCAGACCGAGCCGGATTACGCGTTGGTCGAATGCTTCCAGGAGCGGGATTGTCTTTGCGTCATCGAGCCGGCCTGCGTGCTCAAGGGTGCGCTGCGCGCCGCGCTTGAAGCCTTCTTCGAGGCGCTTGACGGTTACACGCTGGCCGATCTGATCAAGCCAAGCCGCAATTTGGCGCGTCTATTATCCGTGCCGGCGGCCTAGGCGATGCGGCTGGGAAATCTCGAAACGGACTTACCCGAACCTGGCGAGGCGGCGGCATGACGGATATTTTCAGCTTGGTCGGCGACGCCGTTCTGCACACACGGTCGGATGCCATCATCGCCGCCGACCAGGACGGCATCATTCGCTTCTGGAATCCGGGCGCCGAACGGCTGTTCGGCTATTCCGCCCAGGAGGCCGCGGAGCGCTCGCTCGACTTGATCATCCCGGAGCGGTTGCGGCAGCGGCATTGGGATGGATATCGCCGCGTGATGGCGGGTGGCGAGAGCCGCTACGCCGAGGCCGACGTGCTCGCGGTTCCGGCCGTCCGCAAGGACGGCGTCATAATCTCCGTTGAATTCACTGTCGTGCCACTGACCAGCGAGGGCCAGATGGTCGGCTTGGTCGCGATTATGCGCGATGTCACGACCCGTTTCGAGGAGGTGCGCGCGCTCAAGCGCAAGCTCGCGGAGACGAAGCCGGCCGGCTGAGGCGGATGGCGGAAACGTACACGGCCCGCTATTGGCGCGTCCACGCGTCGTCTGCTATAGGGCGTGCATTGTTTGGCGCCAGATTTTGCTCGCGAGAGGTTTGCCGCAATGGCCGTTGATTCCGATACCGTCCGCCGCGTGGCGCACCTGGCGCGGATCGCGGTTGTGGAAGATGAGGTGGAGTCGCTTAAGGCAGAACTCAACGCTATCCTGGCCTTCGTCGAGCAGCTTGGCGAAGTCGACGTCAGGGGCGTCGAGCCGATGACGTCGGTTACGCCGATGGCGATGAAGATGCGCCAGGACGAAGTAAACGACGGCGCTATTGCGGATTCGATTCTTCAGAACGCGCCGGCGCGCGAGGATCACTTCTTTCTGGTGCCTAAAGTGGTGGAATAGCCCATGTGTCTCGCCTGCGAACAAGACGCGATTTGGTTCGCTTATCTGGAAAGCCGGGGTCTGCTGAAGGCTGATGATCCGGCGGCGGTTGAAGCCCTGTTCGGCGCTTTCCCGGTGCAGCCGTTGCCGATGCAGGAGAAGAACGAGCAGACTTCCAACGAGCTGTCGGCGAAGGTTGCGAAATCGAATCCATTTTCTTGCGACGATCCGACTGCCGAATGATTGATCTTAGCTCTCTTACGCTGGCGCAAGCGCGCGATGCGCTGCGCAGGCGGGCGTTTTCCGCAACTGAACTGACCGACGCGCACCTTGCCGCAATCGAGCAGGCGCGTGCACTCAATGCGATCGTTGAGGAAACGCCCGAGCGCGCCCGCGCCATGGCGCAGGAATCAGATGCGCGGCTGGCAAGAGGCGAGGGCGGTCCGCTCGAAGGCTTGCCGCTCGGCATCAAGGATTTGTTCTGCACCGCTGGAGTGCGCACGACAGCGTGCTCGCATATTCTGGATGATTTCGTTCCCGCTTATGAGTCGACGGTAACCGCCAATCTCTGGCGCGATGGCGCAGTGCTGCTCGGCAAGACCAACAATGACGAATTCGCGATGGGGTCGTCGAACGAGACCTCGCACTTCGGCCCGGTGATCTCGCCCTGGCGCCGACGCGGGTCGGAGCAAGGACTCGTGCCCGGCGGCTCCTCGGGCGGTTCGGCTGCGGCAGTGGCAGCCGGCCTGTGCATCGGCTCAACCGGCACCGATACCGGCGGCTCGATCCGCCAGCCGGCGGCGTTTTGCGGCATTGTCGGACTAAAACCCACTTACGGCCGCTGCTCGCGGTGGGGAATCGTGGCATTCGCGTCCTCACTCGACCAGGCTGGGCCGTTTGCGCGCACAGTTCGCGACTGCGCGATCCTGTTGCGCTCGATGGCTGGGCACGATGCCAAGGACACGACGTGCGTCGATCTCGCGGTGCCCGATTACGAGAAGGCCGTAGGTGCTTCGATTAAGGGTATGCGCATCGGCATCCCGAAGGAATACCGCATGCCGGGCATGGCGGCGGAGATCGAGGCGCTGTGGGAGTGCGGCGCGCAATGGCTCAGAGATGCTGGGGCCGAGACGGTCGAAATCTCGTTGCCGATGACCAAATACGCACTGCCGGCGTACTATATCGTCGCGCCGGCGGAGGCGTCGTCCAATCTCGCCCGTTATGACGGCGTGCGCTACGGGCTGCGGGTTTCCGGGCGCGATGTCATCGATATGTATGAGCAGACCCGCGCCAAAGGCTTCGGCAAGGAAGTCCGGCGGCGCATCATGATCGGCACCTACGTACTCTCCGCCGGCTATTATGACGCCTACTATTTGCGGGCGCAAAAAGTACGTACGCTGATCAAGCGTGACTTCGAGCAATGTTTTGCCGACGGCATCGATGCCATTCTGACGCCGACGACGCCGTCGGCCGCGTTCGCCATCGGCGAAAAGGGCCGTGCCGACCCGATCGAGATGTACCTCAATGATGTGTTCACGGTGACCGTGAACATGGCCGGGTTGCCGGGCATTTCGGTGCCAAGCGGACTCGATTCTCAAGGCCTGCCGCTCGGCTTACAGCTCATCGGCCGTCCCTTCGATGAAGAAACGCTGTTCGCGCTCGGCGCCGTTATTGAGCGGGCGGCCGGATCGTTTACTCCGGAAAAATGGTGGTAAGGAAGGAAACTTCGCGTATGACCCCGGCTGCGTTCAAGCGCTCGCTTGGAAAAGGAAAGCCGCCAGCCGGCATTTCGATGGCCCTCTCGGGTCTGTGGTGGGCCGGCAAGGACGATTGGGACAAGGCGCATAAGCTCGTCATGAGCGAGGAGGGGGCCGACTGCGCCTGGGTTCATGCCTATCTACACCGGGTCGAAGGTGATCTCGAAAACGCCCGCTATTGGTACCGCCAAGCGCGTCGGAAGCCGGCGGAAGGGGATCTGGCAGCGGAATGGATGTCGATTGCCACCGCTCTGCTGCCCTGACAATCGATCCAGGCAGTCATCTTTCGCCATCAGGTGCTGCGTGCAGACGGCGCCGCGGGTGGTTGGGCGGCCTTGCGCTCGGATGCATCGACGATCTCGTTGCGCCGGCGCGGCAGCGCCTCCGGATGCTCCCGCTGCAAGAACGCGATCAGCTTCTCCCGCAGGTCGGGAGCTAGATTGCCGGTGGTCGCGGCCGAATCGGAATCGATGAGGACCTGAACTTGAATTGCCTCGGCGCTGGCGTCGGTGACCTGGACGCTGGTTAGCCGGGGATTGCCTTGCTTGGTCTCGGCAACGATCTCGGCCGCCTTCTTGCGAAGCAGCTCTATGGGCGCGGCATAGTCGAGATAGAGCACGACCTTGCCGATCGTCGGCGCCGCCTGCCGCGTCCAATTGTAGAACGGTTGTTGAATGAAATTATTCAGCGGCACGATCATCCGCCGCTGATCTTCCAGCCGGAGCACCACATAAGTCGCGTTTATCTCCTCGATCCAGCCGTACTGATTCTGCACGGTGACGGCGTCCTCGAGGCGGATCGGCTGCGTCACCGCGAGCTGGACGCCGGCGATCAGGTTGCTCAGCACTGGCTGCGCGGCGAGGCCGAAGACGACGCCGGCGACGCCGGCGGAGGCGAACAGACTGACGCCGTACTGGCGCACCGCATCGAAGGTCATCAGGGCAAATCCCAGCGTGACGAGTACGACGATGGTGTCGGCCGCGCGCAACAGCACTCGCACCTGCGTAACGTGCTTGCGTGCCAAAAGATTATCCCCGATGTCGAAGCGAAACCGCATCAAATAAAGGTTGGCCGCGATGTGTGCGGCCGTCATTGCGATCCAGCCGAGCAGGCAAATCGTTCCCAAAACCAGAAAACGCACGACCATGGTTTTGATATCGGCCCCGAGCGGCGCGGTTGGCAGGGCGATGGCAACCGCAATGAGCAACAGTGCGAGCCGCGTCGGATTGCGGGTCTGATTGAGCACCGAGCTAAGATACGGGCGGCGGCCCTGAAACAGACGGTTCAGGACGGCGAGAATCACCGCATGCAGCAGCCACGCCGCCGCTGTCGCAACCGCCAGAATCACTAAAGCAACCGCCCATGGCGGCGCAAACGAGAGCGCCTTGCCAAGCGCGTTCAACACCGACTGGGCACGTTGGACGAAGTCTTGCCACATGGCCGGAACTATACCGTCAAATACGCGGAAAAACGCGCAAGTCGCGCTCGGATTTCATGCGATTGCGCCCTGGACAGTCCAGATGAGGGATGGCATTAGCTGCCAATTCATATGCAATGTCAGATTGGCGGCGGCCGATGAAAAGCTTTCTGCTGCGCATATTCACCTGGTGGAACAGCCAGACTTTCGGCACCCAATTGTGGACCGCGCTGTATGGCGAGTT
>JASHRW010000277.1 GCA_030037065.1 Xanthobacteraceae bacterium | reverse complement strand
CAATTGTGACTGCGCTGCCATGATTCGCACCTCTTCTGTTAAGTTGCGGAGGGTATGGACATTTTTTCATATCGGGGCAGAGAATCATGGTCCTTGCTGCGTTCCGTACGGCAGCAGTGCGAAGGTTTTCAGGCGCGATGACGCCTGCGCCACGCATAGACGCCGATGGCGGCGAACGCCGCGGCGTCAATCGCCAGCGCGAACGGCGCCACGGCGGCAACCGACCAAGCGAGCAGCGTTTGCAGGTTGCCGATGCGGAGCAAATAAAAGCCGAGCCACGGGCATGTGAAGCCGATGACAAATCCGAGCGCGCATTGGCCCGCGACAATCGCCGCAACGATTTTGAGCGCTCGCATTGACCACGCCCCTGCCCGTACTTCGTTAACGTCTCCCGAGGGCGAGCTTAGCACGGCCGAGCGTCCAGGCAAGCAAGCGCGTAGCCGGCAGTAAGCCGCCCGATATTCGAACTGCACGGCTCTGCATTGCGGCAGCGCCCCCTCACCCGGATTGCTTCGCTTGCGCTCGCAATCCAACCTCTCCCCGCAAGCGGGGAGAGGTGCGCGATCACAGCGCGACGATCTTGCCCGGATTGAGAATATCGAGCGGGTCGAGCGCCTGTTTGATCGTCCGCATGGCCGCGAGCGCCGGCGCGCCGTGCTCGGCCAACAGATATTTCATCTTGCCCTGACCGACGCCGTGCTCGCCGGTGCAGGTGCCGTCCATGGCCAGCGCCCGCTCCACCAGACGTTCCGCCAGCGCCTGCGCGCGCTTGATCTCGTCGGCGTCGTCCATGTCGACAAGCAGCGTGAGATGGAAGTTGCCGTCCCCGACATGGCCGACGATCGGCGCCAAAAGCCGGCTCGCCTCGATGTCGCGCTGGGTCTCGACCACGCATTGGGCGAGCCGCGAGATCGGCACGCAGACGTCGGTGGCGACGAGCTGCGCGCCCGGCCGCAGCGCCTTGTTGGAGAGCGCGGCGTGATGGCGCGCCTCCCACAGCCGGGTGCGATCCTCTTGGCGGGTCGCCCAGTCGAACGGTCCGCCGCCGAAGTCACTGGCGATCTCGCCGAACCGCTCCGCCTGCTCGGCGACGCTCGCCGCGGTGCCGTGAAATTCGACGAACAGCAGCGGCGTCTCCGGCAGGCCGAGCCTGGAATGCAGATTGACCGCGCGCACCTGCAGCGCATCGAGCAATTCGATGCGCGCCACCGGAATGCCGGACTGGATGGTCAGGATGGTGGCGCGGCAGCACGCTTCGACCGACGGAAAGGGACAGACGCCGGCCGAGATCGCCTCCGGAATGCCGGACAGCTTCAACGTCAATTCGGTGATGATGCCGAGCGTGCCTTCGGCGCCGATCAGGAGCCGGGTGAGATCGTAGCCGGACGAGGATTTCTTGGCGCGGCGCGCCGTGCTCATGACTTCGCCATCGGCCAGCACCGCTTTGAGCGCCAGCACGTTGTCCTTCATGGTGCCGTAGCGCACGGCGTTGGTGCCGGAGCAGCGGGTCGCCGCCATGCCGCCCAGCGAGGCGTCGGCGCCGGGATCGATCGGAAA
The DNA here is from genome assembly GCA_030037065.1 of Xanthobacteraceae bacterium. Taxonomy (GTDB): domain Bacteria; phylum Pseudomonadota; class Alphaproteobacteria; order Rhizobiales; family Xanthobacteraceae; genus BOG-931. Next base: position 1,218 of record JASHRW010000277.1, on the reverse strand, counting down.
GAACACGCCCTGATCGCGCAGGTGCTCGTTGAGCGCCTTGCGGGTGATGCCCGGCTCGACGACGCAGTCGAGATCCTCGGCATGCACGGCGAGCACGCGGTTCATATCGTGGAAATCGAGGCAGATGCCGCCGCGCGGCGCGTTGACATGACCTTCCAGCGAGGTGCCGGTACCGAACGCGATCACCGGCACGCGGTGCGCCGCGGCGAGCCGCACGATGTCCTGCACCTCCGCGGTTGATTGCGGAAAGATCACCGCGTCGGGCGGCTGATTGGCGATCCAGGTGAGCGTGTTGCCGTGCTGCTCGCGCACCGCCTGCGAGGTCACCAGGCGATTGCCGTAGCGCGCGGCGAGCGCAGCGATCACCGCATCGACCGCCGCGCGGTCGCGTGCGTCTCGTGGCTTCGCCTCAGCCAAAACCATCGTGGCTCCTTGTTTCATCCTCAAAACTGGCCGCTCGCGGCGCCGCGGTCAAGGATCGCGCGGGGTGACGTGCGTCATTTACAACTCTGCACCGTCGCATGGTATGGATGCCGCATGCTTGATCGCCGCGACCCGAAACCCGCCTTTTTCGCCCCGTTCGTCTCCTCGGTGATGCGGGTCGAGCCGGCCTGGATCGACTACAACGGCCATCTCAACATGGCCTACTATAATGTGTTGTTCGACCGCGCCGTCGACGAGGTCTACGAGCTGCTTGGGCTCGGACTCGGCTACGTCAAGGACCAGAAGTGCTCCACCTTCACGGCCGAGGTGCATGTGCGCTATCTGCGCGAGCTTCTGGTCGATGCACCGGTGCGCGTCACCTTTCAGCTGCTCGGCTTCGATACCAAACGCATGCACTATTTCGAGCAACTCCATCATGCCGAGGAAGGCTGGCTATCGGCAACTTCGGAGAACATGGCGCTCAACGTCGACATGGTGGCGAAGAAGACGGCGCCGTTTCCGGAGGGCGTAATGGCGCGCCTTGCACAGATGAAGGCGGCGCATGACTCGTTGCCGGTGCCCGAGGGTGTCGGGCGGTGCATTTCCATGTCAAAGTAGCGGTGCGTCTACCCATATGGTAGAAAGACGCGAGAGGTTTCTACCATGGGCACGCCACAACTTAACATCAAGGATGCCGAGGCCACGCGGCTGGTCCGCGAACTCACCGAATTGACCGGCGAAACGCAGACTGAAGCGGTGCGCAAGGCGTTGCATGAGCGGCTGGAGCATGAGCGG
>JASHRW010000035.1 GCA_030037065.1 Xanthobacteraceae bacterium | reverse complement strand
CGCGAGGCTCCCATGCTTAAGAGCTTGATGCGCGAAGTGACGCTTGCGGTCCAATCGAAAACCGGCGCCACGCCCGCCGTCTTCGTCTGGCTCGCGTTGGCGACAATTGCCGCCGCGACGGCGTTCGCGTTCCTTTGCGTTGCGGCCTACGCTTGGCTCGACACCCTGTTCGGTAGCGTTTTCGCCGGCCTGATCGTGGCAGGCTTCTTCATTTTGGTTGCCGCATTTGCCGCTATGGTTGCGGCGCTGACGCGGCGGCGGGCGAAGGAGCGCGCCATTCTCGAACGCGCAGCGCGCGCCCATGCCGGCTCGTGGTTGCTCGACCCGAAGATTCTTGCATCGGCCTTGCAGATCGGCCGCACGCTCGGCTGGCAGCGCATCCTGCCTGTGGTGTTGCTCGGCTTCATAGCCGCGCAATGGACACGCGAACATCGCGAAGAAGCCGGCAAGAGCGACGAATAAAGAGCTTGCCTGCGGCCGAAATCCGCAACCTAAACTCCCTTGCGCCGCTCGCGCATTTGCCGCCTTTTGCGCGCCTCCCTTTGCCTTCTCCGGCGGGCGGCGCGTTTCTTGCGGCAAGCCGTGCAGCGGCAGCCGCCGTTCTGCAGGAAGTAGTCCAGATATTCGTCGCCGTAAGAGTAGGTGATTTCTTCCTCGGGCTCGATCCGGCGCAAGGCTACGATCACGATGCCGCCGTTGCGTCCCACCGGCTTCGCATTCGGCTGGCACGAGTGATTGATGTAGCGCGCCACGTTCCAGCGCGGCGAGCCGTCAATGGTCCATTTCTTATTCAGCTCGAACATATAGCGAGCGCCGCGCGCCTCGCGCCGGTCGGCTTCCTCGGTGGTGATGCGGCGGCCGCGGTAGGTCGCGATATAGGCGGCGCGCTTGATGGGTTTGGTTGCGAACAGGCCGAGCCCGGTCTTCGAGCGGCCAATGCGGAAGAAGCGCGACATGATCGGCGATTAGCGGCAGACTGGCGCGTTGTCATCCCCCTCTGCCCGGATAATCGACAGCATTGTTACCGAGAGTGTTTACTTGCTTCGCAAATCTGCAATCACCGCGCTCGCCGCATTGTGTCCCGGCGCGCCGGTCACGCCGCCACCGGGATGCGCGCCCGAACCGCACAGATAGAGGCCGGGGATCGGCATGCGGTAATCGGCGAATCCAAGCATCGGGCGCGCCGAGAAAAGCTGATCGAGTGTAAGCGCACCGTGGAAAATGTCGCCGTTGGGCAGGCCGAAGATGCGCTGCAAATCAAGCGGCGAGAGGCTCTGGCGTGCAATCACGCTCGCTTTAAATCCCGGCGCGTAGGCCTCGACCGTGTCGATCATCAGGTCGGCAACCGTTTCGCGGTGCTGCTCCCAGGAGGAACCGTCGGTCAATTGCGGCGCGACGTGCTGACAGAACAGGCTCGCCACATGCGCGCCGGCCGGCGCCAGACTGTCGTCCAGGGTCGAGGGAATCACCATCTCGACGATCGGCGCCCGACTCCAACCATGGCGCACGCAATCGCGATAGGCCCGGTCCATGTAAGCAAGGCTCGGCGCCAGAATGATACCGGCGGTGAGGTGATCGCCCTCGCCGGGCAGCGCAGAAAATGCCGGCAACCTGGACAGCGCCACATTGATGCGGAACGTGCCGGAGCCCGCCTTCCAAGCCTTCATGCGCTTTCGTATGGCGTTGGGGACGGCCCCGCGCGGCAGCAGAGCCTGAAACAGGCTTTGCGGATCGACATTGGTGACGATCGTGCGCGCACGAAAAGCCGTGCCATTCTCCAGCACAATCCCGGCAGCGCGGCCGCGCTCGACGATCACTTCGCGCACCGGCGCGTGCACGTCGATGCGCACTCCATTTTCGCCGGCAGATCTGGCCATTGCCTGCGTGATCGCTCCCATGCCGCCGATGGCATGTCCCCACACGCCCGGTTTGCCGTTCACTTCGCCGAACGTGTGGTGCAGCAGCACGTAGGCGGAGCCTGGCGTATACGGGCTCGCCAGATTGCCCACCACTGAATCGAAGCCGAGCACCGCCTTGATCGGATCGGATTCGAACCAGCGGTCGAGCGTCTCGCCCGCCGATTTGCGAAACAGATTGACGGCCGCTTTGAAGCCATCCGCGCGCCATAGCCGCTTGCCGATGGCGGCGAGCTTGCCCAATTCACCCAAGGTTCGACTGAAATTGCCGATCAGCAGATTGGGCGGCGCTCTCAGCACGAGCCCGCGCAGCACGGCGCCGATGCGGTTCATCTCGGCCTGATAGGCGGCGTATCTGGCCGCGTCCTTGGCGCTGAATTTCGCGATCTCGCGCTCGGTGCGCCCCTCGCCGGTGAGAAGATAGCCCCCATCCGGCAGCGGCAAAAAATTCTGCGCCCGGCGCTCGACGATGCGCAGGCCATGTTGATGAAGCCTCAGATCGCGGATGACCTTGGGCTGCAGCAGACCGACCGTATAGGCTGCGGTCGAATTGCGGAAACCGGGGTGAAATTCTTCGGTCACGCAAGCCCCGCCGACCACGCCGCGCCGCTCGAAAACGTGCACGCGCAGACCCGCCATGCCCAAATAGGCCGCGCAGGTGAGCCCGTTGTGGCCGGCTCCGATGACGATGGCGTCGAGATCGGACATTGCTTTTGGCGATACGTCTTGGCTTCGCCTAAATGGGCGGGAAGACATTCCCGGCGCGCGCCAACGCTGCGCGCGCGCCGCGCGCGTCCTCCTGCATTTGCCGAACGAGCTCGTCGACCGACGCGAAGGCCTCTTCTTGGCGCAACCAGGCGATGAAGGCGACGTCGACGCGCCGTCCGTAGAGTTCGCCGGCAAAATCGAACAAGAAGACTTCGAGCAGCACAGCGCCGGTATCGAACATGGGCCGCCGACCGAAGCTTGCCACGCCGTCGCAGCGGTAACCGCCGATATCGACCCGCACCGCGTAGATGCCGTGGCGCAGGCCGCACGAGGCGTCGAGGCTTAGGTTCGCCGTCGGGAAGCCGAGTTCACGGCCGCGCTTGTCGCCATGAATGACCTCGCCGGTCACGAACCACGGATAGCCGAGAAACTCGGCCGCTTCATCGACCCTGCCGACGGCGAGTGCGGCACGGATCGGGCCCGAGGCGACCGGGCGGCCGTTGTCTTCGAAGGGCGGCACAACATCGACGGCAAAGCCGCACTTTTCCCCTTCGGCGGCCAAAAAATCCGGCGAGCCAGTGCGGCTCATGCCGAAATGGAAGTTAAACCCGATCACCGCTCCGCTGACAGCGAACCGCTCGACCAGGATGCGGCGGACAAACTGTGCGGCAGTCAGGCTCGCCAGCGCTGCATCGAAGGTGAGCACAATCGCCCCGTCGAGCCCGGCTCCGGCCAGCAGCCGCAATTTCGTCGGGGCGTCGGTCAGCCGGAAAAGCTTTTCGCCCGGATTGAAGAAGGCGCGCGGATGCGGCTCGAACGTGAGCGCCGCGGCCGGTTTGGCAAGCCGTTGGGCGCGCTCGATTGCGGTGGCGATGACCGCCCTGTGACCGCGATGCACGCCGTCGAAATTGCCGATTGCGACGACTGCGCCGCGCAAGGAACCGTCGCCCGCGCCATCGCGCACGATGAGAAAGCTTTTCGTCAACATCGAGCGGAAATGGTTAACAAACTGCTGCGCCGTAGGTGCCGTTTCGACAGCCGTGGAGTCAAGCGGGGCCGCAACCCGGGTCTTAAGGCGCGCCGAGGCCGTGGGCACATTGCAGCGATTAACGCGGTGTTCAGCCCCGCGATGGTAATTTCGGCCGCAGTTTGGCAGGGGGACGCCCGGGGGGACTCGCCTGCCGCGGTGATTGTTGCCGACCCAAATCCTTGCCGACCGGATCGGCGAGGCCCAGGTCGGCTCAAACCAGCCGGCTTCGTGCAATTGCGCGCGCCTGGGGAGCGAATGCCATGGCTCTCGACCCGTCAATGCCGGTGCTCGTCGTCGACGATTACAGCACCATGATCCGCATCATCCGAAACCTGCTGCGGCAACTCGGCTTCGCCGACGTCGACGACGCGAATGACGGCGCGTCGGCGCTGGCTAAGATGCGAAGCAAGCGCTACGGGCTCGTCATCTCCGATTGGAACATGGAGCCGATGACCGGCTACGACCTGTTGCAGCAAGTCCGCGCCGATCCTGGTCTCGGCGGAACCCCGTTCATCATGGTCACCGCCGAATCCAAGACCGAGAATGTGATCGCGGCCAAGAAGGCCGGCGTGAACAACTACATTGTCAAGCCATTCAACGCGCAGACGCTGAAGGCCAAGATCGAGGCAGTTTTCTCCGAGAAGGAAGACGCGGCCGCTGAAAGCGCGCGCTAGCCTCAATCACCATGTCAGACCGCGGATGATTGCCTTCGGCGCAACGTTGGCGGCGCGGAACATTGCATTAAGCGCATCGACATCGGGCGCCTCGCGCGAGCCATATTGCTCGGCGTGAAGCGCGGACGTGACGAACAGGCAGTCGAGCCCGAACGATGCCGCACCGGCAAGATCGGTGCGCACCGAGTCGCCGATAGCAAGTACGTGATCAAGCGGCGGTGGCGTGCCGCCGCGCAATGAAGCGGCCTTGGCGAGCGCCGCCTGGTAGATCGGCGCATGCGGCTTGCCGCAATAGAGTACATCCCCGCCCAATGCCGCGTAGGCGTCGGCCAGCGCGCCGGCGCAATAGACCAAGGCTTCGCCGCGCTCGACCACGATGTCGGGATTGGCGCAGACCATGAACAGCGAGCGATTGCGCATCGCCGCCAACATGTCGCGATAGCTCTCCGGTGTCTCTGTGGTGTCGTCGAATAGGCCGGAACAGACTACATAATCGGCCTCATCCAGCCGGGCGAAGCGCACGTCGAGCCCGGCGAATATCGGCAGATCGCGCTGCGGGCCGAGGTGAAACACGCTATCATTCAGCCGGGCTGCGACAATGCCGCGGGTCACGTCGCCCGAACTGACGATCGCGTCGTAGGCCGTGCGCGGCACGGCAAGCCGGTCGAGGATGCGCATCACGGCGGCATCCGGCCGCGGCGCGTTGGTGATCAATATCGCGGTACCGCCCGTTTCGCGAAAACGCGTCAACGCCGCGCACGCCTCGGCAAAAGCGGCGACGCCGTTATGCACTACGCCCCAGACATCGCAGAACAGGACATCATAGCCACGCGCCAGCGGCGCGAACCGCTCGATCAGCGGCACGCCGTCTTGTTGCCATTGGAGATTTTCTGATGATGCCGTCATGGCGAGGTACGCAGTGCCGAAGCGATCCAGGATTGTCGCCGTGTTTTCCCAGGCAACGTCGTCGCTTTGCCCTCTCGCAATTCCGGCTTGGGCCGGATCAGATGCGCGCCGCGCCGGCGCGGATAAGTTGCGCGAGGGTGCCCCGCGCGCTAACCGGTTCGCTGGTGGCGGTTGCAGCCGGAGCCAGCGCTGCCTCGCCCTTGCCCTGTGGAGGAGCGTCGGATTTGCCCACTTCGGCAGCGACGGCCTGCAATGCTTCGGCGCGCACCGGCCGCGGCGGTGCGAACAGGAAGCCTTGCCCGAAGCGTACATCGTAATCGAGCAGATCGACCACCGTGGGTTCGCTCTCGATCCGTTCGGCGATCAAATCGATGCCAAAGCGGCCGAGAAGATCGGAAAGATCGGCCGGATGAATATCGGTCGAGGCGGCGCCGGCGCGATTGAGCAGGAGCGCCGCCGGCGCCTTGATGAAACGGAAGCCGCGAGCGGTCAATTCGCGCGGATCGACGCGAAGGTCGGCGAGGCGATCCATGGAGAAGCGGAAGCCGCGCTCGGCAAGTGCGGCGAGGCTCTCGTGCTCGATCGGCCCCATGGCGCGCATCGCGCTCTGGCTGAACTCAAAGACCAGCGAGGGCGCTATCGCGCGATTCGCCTCGGCAAATTCGAGCAGGTGCGGGAAGGTCGAATCGGTCAGCGTTGCTCCCGAAAGATTACAAAAAAGCCCGATGTCACGGTTCTTGAGCTGAAGCCGGCGGACCACCTGTACGCAGCGCAGCACGGCAAGATGGTCGAGTTTCGGCATCAACGAGCCGGCCTCGGCGTATTTGAGGAAATCGGCGGCGGCGACATGATCGCCGTTATCGGCTTTGAGCCGCGACACCGCCTCGTAATAGTGCACCTTGCGCTGCGGCAGCGTTACGATCGGCTGCAGGAAAAGATCGATCTTGCCGCTGTCGATGGCGCGGCGCAAAAGCGCAATAATGTCATCGCGGCCAAGGCCAGCGAAGGCGGCAATCGTGGACTCGACCGGAGCGGCGGGAACAACGGACACAGCGGGCGTAGAAGGAGCGTCGACGGCGAACGCCGCCGGCGCCGCTGCGTCGGGGCTAGCCGGAACAGCTTGGCCGGCTGACGGTGCGGCCGCATCCGCAAGGCTTTGCGCAGTGCTCGCTAGCACTGCTGTCGCCTCGGCCCGACTCCTTGCCGCCGCGCTCGTGAGCGCCAGATCGTGAGCCGCGACCGAATCCGCGAGCTGCTTCACTAAAATGGTGAGTTCCTCAAGTTCGGCGGCGAGCGGCTGCGCCGTGGCAAGCGACCGTTCGAGCACCTGCTCGACCTTCGTGTCCATGGTGTTAAGCCGGGAGCCGAACTCGGCGAGCTGGCGCGCCAGATCGCCCGAAGTTCGGGCCAGAGACGAAATCTGAGAGCTTGCCTCGGCGCGGTCACGTAGCCGCGCTGAAATTGCGTTGTACACCGCAAGAGCGGTGAGCACGGCAAGCCCTACCAGGATTGCTTCGGCCCCGGTGAATCCGAAGCGGAGATAGACCGCGATGCCGAGAGAGCCGGCAATGAGCATCATACAGACGGCAATGAAGATAGCGCTGATGCGCACCATGCCGAACCCCGTCTAGCCTTGCCCCCAAGCGCGTGGACTTTGCCCGAATCGCGCCCGGATACTTTCCAGCGTCCGCAGCCCGCTGTCCATATGTGCCGCGCTGCTGTGCGCCCAATGTGGGGCCCGCGAGCGGGTGCGCTCGATCAGTTGGGGCGAGGCGGCACGAAAGCGTAGCTGATGCTTTCGGGCTTGACCGGATGCCAAGTTTGCCGCGGCAGCACCAGGGGAGACTCAATATGGAAGTCGCCGAAGTTCGCGTGCAACGTCTTGATGTCCGACCCGAGCTGTCCCGCCTGCCAAACCAGAACGGCGCCGCGCCGGCGCAGATCGGCCGGGTCGATCCAGGGACTCAGCCTGATCTCGCCATGGGCGACCACATGCGGATGGTCTGGCGAATAGACCGCCACGTTATTTGCCAAGAACTCGCTGCCGCCGACGTAAGTCAGAGCCGTCCCGTACCGGTCATGCCAATCGCGCGTGAGGATATTGGCCAGCAGCAGGCCCGGATATTGGTCCGCCTTCGGCCGGTCGCGCACGAACGGTTCGCCGATTTCGACCGCCGCATAGATAATTGGCATGGCGATAAACACGGCGATGAAGGCGCCGGCGAACCGTCGCAGCCGAACGACATCCGAAATCGGATCGAGCCACATCAGCAGTGCAATCGGCGAGAACAGCCACAGCGGATATCCCCACATGGCAACGAGCTGACGTCCTGCAGCCGCGAAGATCGCGGTTGCCGTCAAGAACGGCCCCAAAGCGATCCAAGTGATGTAGCGTCGATCAAACGCCGCACCGTCGGAGACCTTTCGCGCGCGAAACGTGCCATCCCAGTAGGCAAGCGCGATGAGAACGGCGGCTAGCAACAGATCAAGCGCCTGACTGCCGATCCATAGCAGCGGAAAGGTGATGTACTGATACCAGTGGACGGCGACCTTCGCGCGCATGTCGACATATTGGAACGGCAGGAAATCGTGGTGGATCACCCACCACGCGTTCGGCGCGATCACCACCGCAAATGCGAGCGCCATTAGATAAGGGCCGGGCGTACGCCATGAGCGTCGCGCCACAGGATCGGCGAGCAAAAACAGCCCGAGTGTCGATGCCAACACGAAGGCTGCATATTTCGACCAGAACGCGCCGGCGAGGCAGGCGCCGGCAAGGACCCAGTCGAGGGTCCGGCCGCGTTTGACAGCGCGATAAAAGAACAGCCCCGTGAACGCCCAGAACGGAAGCTGCATCTGATCGGTATTAAATTTGACGGCCGAAAAATTGTAGTAGTGCACAGCCTCAAGCGCGAGCACCGCAATAAGGCCTTCGAACGCGCCGATCGTTTCGCGCGCCAATAACCAGAGACCACAGAGAGCGATCACCACCGCCAGCGCACCAAGCGCGTAGACGGCATCGATCTGGCCGGTCAAACGGTAGGCGGTCTCGCCGACCCACCACGACAGCGGCGGGTCCTTCCAGGAGCCGAGCTGCCATTCTTTGCCGAGCGCCAAGTCTTCGACGAGGTCGAGCTGCAGGTTCGGACTGACTAGTATCGGAATGGCGGTCCACAACAGCACGTGAAGGCCGATCACGACGGCGAGGACCTTGCCGGGTTCACGCCGTGCGAAGTCAACCGCTGCGCCAAGGGCGCCGCGCTGCGCCTGTGGCGCCGTCACGCCATCCATTGCCGCTCCATGGGATGCGCTGATTTCATCGGCCACATGGGGCTACTTCAGCGCTCGCTCGGCTCAAACGGCCACATGCCAATGTGGCCGGATGACTGCCGGGCACCTCGGCCATTGTCAAGCGCGCGACAGGTGGGATTGATCTATAATGACCGATATGGCCGCTCCCGAATTTTCCATCGTCCTGCCGGCTCATAACGAGGCCGGCGCTATAGCGCCGATGACGACAGCGCTCAAATCCGTCATGGCGACGCTGGGCTCATTTGAGATCATTTTTGTCGACGACGGATCGAGCGACGGGACACTTGCGGCGTTGCGCGCTGCATCGACAGATCCGGCGATCCGCTACGTCTCGTTCACACGGAATTTTGGCCATCAGGAGGCGCTGCGCGCCGGGCTGCACTACGCGCAAGGCCGCGCCGTCGTGCTCATGGACGCCGACTTCGAGCATCCGCCGGAACTGATCCCCGATTTGGTCGACCTCTGGCGCGACGGCGCCAAGATCGTCGTCACCCAACGCATGGACGACGACACCCAGGTGTCCGCCATGAAGCGGCTGACATCAAAGCTCTATTACCGTCTGCTCGATACCATCGGTGATGTGCACATACCCCCGGGCAGCGCCGATTTCATGCTGCTCGACCGCCGCGTCGTCGACCTCATCACCGGCCTTGAAGGTCACGACATGTTCCTGCGCGGCTTGGTGAGGTGGCTCGGCTTTCCGCTGACCACGGTGCCCTTCACCCGCGGCAAGCGGCTCGATGGGGCCAGCAAGTTCACCATGCGGCGGATGGTCGAACTGGCGATCACCGGGATCGCGGCGCATAGCGTACGTCCGCTCCGCATCGCGGTGTGGCTTGCGCTAGCCTTCGCCAGCGTCGGGCTACTGCTGGTCCTCTATTCGATCGTCAGCTTCTTTTTCGTCCCGCGCACCGTCGTCGGTTGGTCGTCGATCATGGCCGCCATAGCGATTCTTGGCGCAGCGCAACTGCTTGTGCTCGGCATTATCGGCGAATACGTCGGACGCATCCTGCGCGAGACGCGCAAGCGGCCTAATTACATCGTGGCAGAGACCGAAGCGGATATGAAAGCGAGCCAAGGGGGTCGGTCGTATGGGTTTCGGCCCTAGCTGGAGGCTCGGATCACTCGCGCGACCTTGTCGAACATCTCCCCGATCTGCGCCTCGCTGATGATCAGCGGCGGACACAGCGCCAACGTATCGCCGGTGATGCGGATCATCAGGCCTTCGTCATGGAAGGCGCGGTCCATAGCGTCGTAGGCGCGTGCGCCGGCGGCGCCGGGACGCGAGGCGAGATCGATGCCGGCGGCAAGCCCCACAGTGCGGATATCGAGCACGCCCGGCAGTTCTTTCAGCGCCATCGCGGCGTCGGCGAAGGCCGGCTCAAGCGCACGCGCCCGCTCGAACAACGCCTCGTCGCGATAGAGGTCGAGCGTCGCCAAGCCGGCGGCGCAAGCCAACGGATGCGCCGAATAGGTGTAGCCGTGGAACAGTTCGATGCTCCGTTCCGGTCCGCGCATAAAGGCATCGTAGACATGCTGGCGCGCGATCACCCCGCCCATCGGCACGCTGCCCGATGTCACGCCCTTGGCGAATGCGATCAGGTCGGGCGTCACGCCGTAACGTTCCGCGGCAAAGGCGTAACCGAGCCGGCCGAAACCGGTGATGACTTCATCGAAGATCAAGAGGATGCCGTGGCGGTCGCAGATGGCGCGAAGCCGCTCAAGATAGCCTTTCGGCGCCGGCAACACCCCGGTCGAGCCGGCCATCGGCTCGACGATAACCGCCGCGATGGTCGACGCATCGTGCAGCGCCACAATGCGTTGCAATTCGTCAGCCAGATGCGCGCCCCATTCCGGCTCGCCGCGGGTGAAAGCCTGATGCTCCCGGCTGTAAGTCGCCGGGAGATGATCGACGCCGGCCAAAAGTGTGCCGAAGAACTTCCGGTTATTGACGATGCCGCCGACCGAAATGCCGCCGAAGCCGACGCCGTGATAACCGCGCTCGCGGCCGACCAAGCGGGTGCGCGCACCCTCGCCGCGCACGTGATGATAGGCGAGCGCGATCTTGAGCGCGGTGTCGACGGCTTCCGACCCAGAATTGCAGAAAAACACCCGGTCGAGATCGGCGGGCGCCAGCGCGGCAATGCGACTTGCCAGTTCGAAACTTTTGGGATGGGCGAATTGAAAGGTCGGCGCGTAGTCGAGTTCTTCCGCTTGGCGCTTGATCGCGGCGGTGATCGGATCGCGGTTATGCCCGGCATTGCTGCACCACAATCCCGACGTGCCGTCGAGAACCGCCCTTCCCTCAGGCGTGTAGTAGTGCACGTCCTTGGCGCGCGCGATCAGCCGGGGTGCCCGCTTGAACGCACGATTGGGCGTAAAGGGTAGCCAAAACGCGTCCAAGTCATTGGGCCGATTAGACGATATTTGGCTTGTCATGGTTATTCCGCCTGCGGCATCTCGATGCATGAGAGCAAATTTGGTTATCGATCGGGCGCTGCGTCGACTGTAACCTGAAGGAATTTCGTGCGTAACTACAATCCAAGATTGCTTTAAGTCCCTGTAGTTTTCCCCATCGCGGGAGGTTGAGTCAAAATCTCCGTCGTCTCGCCGGGCGGGCAAGAGGCGGTGCGCGGCGCAGACAACCTCATCGGCATGCGCGATGTGATTGACCGGCATCGGCGCGCAGCCGCTGCACAACGCCTACCCGCGGACCGCGCGGACAGAGGTCACCCGGCTCCAGCGCGGCACGAACTTGCCGGGGAATTTTTTCGCCGCTAGAATGTTCTCCAGTCCAACGCGACGTGCCGAGGAGGCTCGGTGCACAGGCATTTTGCCAAATGGCGGTTGCGGCGCCTTGTGGCGCTGGCGGCGGCTTATGCGGTTGCGCTGTCAGGCCTCATCGCGAGTTGCGGAGCCGTCCGCGCCGCGGTCGCGGATGCCACGTCGTCGGACATTGTCATTTGTCGGCCAACGCTGCTTGGTCAAACGGCGCCCGGCGACCGCACAAACCTCGACAACGCAGGCTGTGTCGGCTGCCTGATGCAGTTCGGGGCCGTGCCGCCGCCGCCAGCGACCTCGGCGCTAGTAGAGCACCGGCCGGGGGAGCTGCTGGTGCTGCCGGCCATCATCGGCCTTCGCTCCCGCCCACCCACACGATCGCACCAATCACGAGCGCCTCCACAGACAGCGTGATCATGCCGGGCACCTTTGGGTGCCGTCATTGCACATCTCTGTCTTGGAGTAATATCCCATGTCTTGCCGTTCGTCGGTCGGCGCCGTCGCTGTGGCGACGAGCGTTGGATTGTGCGCATCACTACACGCTCAGCCCGCCAACCAGACCGAAACGCTCCCGCAGATCCAAGTGACCGGCAAGCGGCCGGCCCATGTCCGACATCGCCTGGGGCGCCGACCGGCAACCGCAGCGGCGCGCCCCGCGCCGCCTGCGCCCGCCACGCCGGCGACTGCCACGCCGACGGCATCTGGCGTGCCGGCGCTGTTCGCTACGCCGCCGATCGTGCAGCGCTTCCAACTGCCGCAGGAATCGTTCAGCACCACGGCGAAGCAAATCGAGGAGACCGTCAACATCAAGGACCCGGAAGACGCGATCAAATATTTTCCGGACCTGTTCGTGCGTAAGCGCAACGACGGCGACAATCAGGCGGTGCTGGCGACGCGGACCTGGGGGCTCAATTCCAGCGCCCGCACTCTGATCTACGAGGACGACCTTCTGGTCTCCGCGCTGATCGGCAACAACAATTCCGGCGCCTCGCCGCATTGGAATCTGATCGTGCCGGAAGCCATCGCGCGGGTCGACTTTCTCGACGGCCCCTACGCCGCGATGTACCCGGGCAATTCGATGGGCGGCGTGCTGCTCGTCACCACCAAAATGCCCGACAAATTCGAGGCCGACATGAAGGAGACGGTCTCGGTCCAACCCTGGCATCAATACGACACCAAGAACATCTACGCGGACACCGTTACCAGCATGTTCGTCGGCAACCGCAACGGCCGGCTGTCATGGTTCGTCGCGGCAAATTTCCTGGACGGCTTCCAGCAGCCGTTGACCTACACCACGGTTTCCGCCCCTCCAGCCGGCACGACCGGAACGATCGCAGCGCTGAACAAGCAGGGCGTCATCGCCGACGTCGTCGGCACCGGAGCACTCATTCACACTCAGCAGACCTCGGCCAATTTCAAGGCAGCCTACGATCTGCTGCCGACGGTCCAGGCCACCTATGCACTCGGCATCTGGAATAACATTCAGACCTCGAATCCGCAAACCTACCTGACTTCGACGGCGACCGGTTTGCCGACATTCGGCGGCGTTTCGAGCTTTGCCAGCAACGAATACACATGGAACCAGACGCATATGAGCAACGCGGTGTCGCTCAAGAGCGATACCAAGGGTACGTATGATTTCGATATTTCGGCGTCGAGCTATAATTATCTGCAGGATATCATGCTCAACCCTTACACCGTGACGGCGACCGGGCTTGGCTATTCACAGAACGGCAAGATCACCCGCAACGACGGCACCAACTGGCAGAACGTCGACGCCAAGGGCATCTGGCGGCCGGATGGTTACGGCGGCCCGCAGGAGATCAGTTTCGGCATTCATGGCGACCGCTATTACTTCACCAATCCAGTCTACGGCTCGTCGGTCTGGAGCGACCCCGCAAGCAACACCGGCCAGCTCTATTCCGACGGCGTCGGCGAGACGCGCACCGGCGCGCTGTGGGCGCAAGATGCCTACCGCTTCGCCCCGATGTGGAAGCTGACGCTTGGCGGCCGGCTTGAGACCTGGCAGGCGCTGGATGGCTTCAACGTCAACACTACCGCGTCGTCGACGGGAACCATCACCTCGACCACGGCAACCAGTCAGCCGGAGCTGAGAGCGACCAATTTTTCGCCCAAGGCGTCACTGGCGTTCGAGCCGAATAAGGACTGGACCGTCACCGCCAACTTCGGCGAAGCATATCGCTATCCGACCGTCACCGAGCTCTACCAGAACGTCACAGTCAGTAACGTTGTGGCGCTGCCCAATCCGAACCTGACGCCGGAGCAGGATCTCAACGGCGAACTCAATATCGAGCGCAAATGGATCGACGGCCGGGTCCGGCTGAGCTTGTTCGATGAGCGCACCAACAACGCGATCATCTCGCAGACCAACTTGGTGACCGAGACAACCGGCGCCCAGGTGATGGCGACGAGCATCAGCAACGTCGCGGCCATCAGGATGAACGGCGCCGAACTCTCCGCCGATAAGGACAATGTGGCAATCAAGGGGCTTCAGCTTTTCGGCAGCGTGACCTACGTGGATTCCCGCATCCTCTCCGACCCGACTTGGGTCGGCACCAATCCGCTGACCGGCCTGCCCGACACCGTGGTCGGCAAGCGCGTGCCCTACGTGCCTGACTGGCGCGCCAAATTCGGCTACACCTATCGCTGGGCCGACGACACCTGGGCCTGGACGGTCGCCGCCCGCTACAGCGGCAAGCAGTATTCGACGCTCGACAACACCGACATCGTGCCACACGTTTACGGCGCGTTCGACGACTATTTCGTCGTTGATACCAAGCTCCACTACAACGCGACCAAGAACTTCTCGTTCGATGCCGGCATCGACAACCTCTTCAACGAGCAATATTTCCTGTTCCACCCCTTCCCGGGTCGCACTTATGTGCTGGCGGCAAAGTACCAGTTCTGAGGAATAGCGCTTGCCCGGCGCGCCGATTCCCATTCCGGAAACTCACGTTCGGAGGTGTTCCCATGCGCTCTCTCGTCGCACTGATCACAGCAGCAGTTCTCATGCTGGTGCCTGCCGCCGCCGACGCCCACGCCCATCTCGATCACGCCCGCCCGCCGGTCGGCGGCACGGTACAGACCGCGCCGCATGACGTCACGATCTGGTTCACCCAAAACCTGGAGCCGGCGTTCAGCACGGTGGAGGTGACGGGGCCGAACGGGGAGCGCGCCAATCAAGGCAACCCGCAAATCAGCGGCAACAGGATGCGCGTCGGCATCAAAGCCGCTGGCGCCGGCACCTACCACGT
This sequence comes from Xanthobacteraceae bacterium, assembly GCA_030037065.1. Taxonomy (GTDB): domain Bacteria; phylum Pseudomonadota; class Alphaproteobacteria; order Rhizobiales; family Xanthobacteraceae; genus BOG-931. The sequence continues at coordinate 817 of JASHRW010000035.1, read as the reverse complement.
GCATTGGCACGCAGTATCGGTGGATACCCATGTTACGCAGGGCGATTTTACCTTCACCGTCGACGGCCGGTAATTTGACAGACTGCTGCGCCATGGTCGAACGGGTGAACCAAGGTCCTTTGGCGAGGAATCGACAAATGCGTATTTGGTTGGGCTTCGCTGCCGTCATCGGAGGATCGCTCCTCGTCATCACGCCGGCGTTTCCCCACGTTACGTTAGCCGTGAAGGAAGCTCCGGTCGGCGCCGACTACAAAGCCGTTTTCCGCGTTCCGCATGGTTGTAAAGGATCTGCGACGATCAAATTGAGCGTCAAGATGCCCGAGGGGATCGTTGCGGTGAAGCCGCAGCCCAAGCCCGGCTGGCAGATCGAAACTGTCAAAGAACCCTATGACAAGCCCTATCACCTTTACCATTCGGAGGTGACACAAGGAGTCGAGTCTGTCACTTGGTTTGGCGGCAGACTGCCGGACGACTATTACGACGAGTTCGCCCTAATCGGCCATTTGGATGGAGGACTTGAGCCCGGTTCTCGGCTCTACTTTCCCGCCGTGCAGACTTGCGAACAGGGAGTTGAGCGCTGGGTTGAAATACCCGACACCAGTCAATCACCTGAGCAGCTCCGATTCCCTGCTCCGTTCCTCAAGCTTCTGCCGGCAGTTGAGAATGACGACTGACGCTGCAACCAGAGTGATTTTACGTTTCAGCGCCCTCAACGCCCCGCGGACATCATCTTTCATCTCGGCGGCTCGTGAGCATGTTTTAGAACCGCGTCGATCCGTCAAACTATCCTGCTCCGCCAAGGGACGGCCGCCCCCCC
>JASHRW010000276.1 GCA_030037065.1 Xanthobacteraceae bacterium | reverse complement strand
CTGCGCCCCACCAAGCCAGCGCAGCGATGCGGTCCTGCAGATACGCGAACAGCAGGAATATGCCGAGCAGCGAAGTCACGCAGGTGGCGATGACGAACAGGGTTCCGATGTCGAGAGAGCTCGACGCCTCGGCAAGACGGGAGAACATGGTCGCTCCTCACCAACTCTAGTGTCCCGATTCCGAAGTTCGCATCATTATGCGGCACCCTCGTTTGCGAACTTCGGAATCGAAGGACACTAGCAACTTATTGATCTGGTGTGGCTTTGGTTCAGAAGTCCGCATAACGAGTTCGCGGCAACAATGATGCGGACTTCTGAACCGCCACACTAGGCACAACTACGTATCACCGATCCGCGCGCCGAGAAGCGCGAATGCGTGTCAGCCTTTGCCAAATGTTCGATGGAAGACGCGGGTTTTTGTGAAAAAACCAGAAAATTGCAGAATTGAAAATTACGGACGAACTTTACATCGCCCGAAAGATACCAGATCGCGCGCGATTGCCCGTTGCGGGGCCCAGCTTTACCCCGGCAACATTCTGCCGGTCCTTACCGGACCCTTCACTTGCAGGCATCCAGCGCTTAGATTGTTGCAACGACAGGAGGTCCCCATGGCCCAGGCCGCCGAAATTGACATAGCCCCCGATACAATTGAGGCAACGCTCAACTACATTGTCGATGACGGCAAGCCGGTCTTCACGATCGTGGCCGTCCCCGGCGGTAGCGATACGCGATCTGGCGCCACGCCCGACCCGCGCCGCGTCACCATCCACAACGGTCGTCCCCATGCCGCGGATTTCATGCTCGAGCGCAGCGGCTTCCGCTTTGTGCGGCACGATACCAAGGTCGCCGACTTCTACGACGAGGACGAGATCAAACGCGTCTACTACCCGGAGATGGTCGATCTGGTCAAAGCGGAGAGCGGCGCCAAACGCGTCGTGGTGTTCGACCATACGCTGCGCACAGCCGACGACGAATTACGCGAGTCGAAGAAAATCCGCGAAGTCGTGCGCCGCGTGCACAACGACTACACCGAATGGTCGGCCCCGCAACGCGTGCGCGATATTCTTCCCAATGAGGCCGAGGACTTATTGAAACGCCGTTTCGCCATCATCCAGACGTGGCGGCCGATCCGCCATCCGGTCGAAACCTATCCGCTCGCCATGGCGGACGCGCGGACGTTGTCGCTAAACGACATGATTGTTTCAGAGCGGCGCGCGCCGGGCCGGATCGGCCAGACCTACGCCATCAAGTACAATCCGGCACACAAATGGTATTGGTTCCCGCTCATGCGGCGCGAGGAAGCCTACGTCTTTAAGGTATTCGACTCATTGAAGGACGGCCGCGCACGGTGGACCGCACACACCGCATTCGAGGACCCGACAACACCGCCGCACGCTCGCCCGCGCGAGAGCATCGAAATCCGCACGATGGCGTTTTTCTGATTTGTCATTCCGGGACGCCGCGAAGCGGCGAGCCCGGAATCCATAGCCACCGACGCCAAAGCCTTGGCCCGGCGTTCAAAAGCCTGACATTCCGTGATTATAGATTCGAGACCGGCAGGCCTTGCTCGCGTCCCGGAATGACAGCTATCGCTTCGAGAATTGGAAGCTGCGGCGTGCCTTGGCCTTGCCGTACTTTTTGCGCTCGACCACGCGCGGATCACGGGTGAGGAAGCCGCCGTGCTTGAGCACGCTGCGCAGATCAGGCTCGTGGCGCACTAACGCCTTGGATAGGCCATGGCGCACCGCGCCGGCTTGGCCCGATAGGCCGCCGCCCGACACCGTGCAAACGACGTCGTATTGCCCCTGCCGATTGGCGGCAACCAGCGGCTGCTGGATCAGCATGCGCAAGACCGGCCGGGCGAAATAGGTCTCTACCGGCCGATCGTTGATAACGACCTTGCCGGCGCCCATTTTGATCCATACCCGTGCCACCGCGTCCTTGCGCTTACCGGTCGCGTAGGCACGGCCCTGCTTGTCGAGCTTTTGCACGTATTTAGGCGGCTCGGGCGCCGCCGCAGGCTTGAGCGCGGACAGCTCTTCCAGCGTCTGAATCGTCTCCGCCATCACGCGATCCTTTTGTTCTTTCGGTTCATCGCGGCAACGTCGATCTTTTCCGGCTGCTGTGCCGCGTGCGGGTGCTCGGCGTGCGGATAAACCCGCAAGTTTGCCAGTTGGCGGCGGCCGAGCGGTCCATGCGGCAGCATGCGCTCCACCGCCTTTTCGACGATGCGCTGGGGAAAACGGCTCATCAGGATCGACTTGGCCGTGCGTTCCTTGATGCCGCCGATAAAGCCGGTGTGCTTGTGGTAGACCTTCTGTTCCACCTTGCGGCCGGTCAGCACCGCCTTGGCAGCGTTGATGACGATGACGTTGTCGCCGCAATCGACGTGGGGGGTAAATGACGGCTTATGCTTGCCGCGCAGCCGCAGCGCCACGAGCGAGGCGAGCCTGCCGACGACGAGCCCATCGGCATCGATTATCACCCACTTCTTATCGACCTCGGCGGGCTTGGCCGAATAGGTTTTCATTTTCAGCTACCGCGTCGGAAACATTCTTCGGGAAGGGCACCGGCTCTGAGCCGGTGCCGCGGCGGCTATTTAGCTGGGCCGTTGCACCCAGTCAACGCGGAAGGGCTCGGATTTTCATAATAATTCAAATATTTGACTTAAAGGTATCATTTTACCGGAATTGAGTAGGTCGAGGTGGCGTGAGCCACCATTTCGTCGTCACCGTCTGAGTAAAGTGAGATTTCACCGACCGCGAGGCGCTTGCCGAGCTTGAACAGCCGCGCCTCTGCCAAGACGTCGCGCGGCGCCGGCTTCCTTAGGAAATTGATGGAAAAATTCGTGGTCACAGCCAACGGCACCCAGCCGATTGCCGAAAGAACAGCCAAGTACATGGTGAAATCGGCGAGCGCCATCATGATCGGCCCCGAGACGGTGCCGCCCGGCCGCAGCGATTTAGGGTGGAAATGCCGTCGCACGCGACAGCCGCCGAGCCAAAGCTCTTCCAGCGCGTAGCCGCTCTCCGCATTGAACATTTCGGGGAATTCGGCGCGCAGTCGATCCTCAAGCTCCTTGTGCGTGAGCTTCGGCGTCGCCATTTCCTGTATGGTGCTCGCTCCTTTCATCGACCACCCTCCCCTGGCATGACTGATCCGATACAATGGACCAAAGCCGCCGCCAAATGGAGACGTAAGGTAGCCCAATGAGCACTCGCACCGCCAAAGCTGCTGCACCCGCTGCCGCCGCCTCGGAGCTGATCCTGCTGCGCGAAGATATCTCCGGTATCGCGGTGCTGACGCTCAACCGTCCGCACGCCCGCAACAGCCTTTCCGAAGCGATGCTTGAGGTGCTGGGCGATGCGCTCACCGCCATCGCCCACGAACGCGAGGTGCGCGCGGTCATTCTCGCCGCCAACGGCCCGGCGTTTTCGGCCGGGCACGACTTGAAGGAACTCAATGCGCGTCGCTCCGATGAAGACTGCGGTCGCGCCTATTTCAAGCACATCATGGGGCTGTGCAGCGGCGTCATGCAGCAGATCGTCACGCTGCCGCAGCCCGTCATTGCCGCCGTGCAGGCAACCGCGACGGCGGCGGGCTGCCAGCTGGTGGCGAGCTGCGATCTGGCGGTAGCTTCCCGCGCCGCCAAGTTCGCAACCCCCGGTGTAAATATCGGCCTGTTCTGCTCGACCCCTATGGTTGCTCTGTCGCGCAATGTGCCACGGAAGGCTGCCATGGAAATGCTGCTCACCGGCGAGCTGATCTCGGCCGAGGATGCCGCGCGCATCGGCCTTATCAATCACGTTGTCGCACCCGGCAGTGAGCGCGATGCGGCGCTGAACTTGGCGAAGAAAATCACCGCCAAATCGACGCTGACGCTCAAGATCGGCAAGGAGGCATTCTACCGGCAGATCGAGATGCCGCTTGCGGATGCATACAAGTATGCGTCCGAGGTCATGGTCGAGAATATGCTGGCGCGCGATGCGGAGGAAGGCATCTCAGCCTTCATCGAGAAACGCGCGCCCAAATGGGAGAACCGCTGAGTTCTTTGGCGCTGGCGATGAATCACGATTCCTACCCCGACAGTTACATCCGCGGCATTCTCAATACCGTGAAGACGATCGCCATGGTCGGCGCGTCGGAGAAGGAGAACCGCCCGAGCTATTTCGCCTTCAAATATCTGCTCGAACGCCGCTACAAGATGATTCCGGTCAATCCAGGACATGCGGGCGAAACGATGCTCGGCCAGCGCATTTATGCACGGCTCGCCGACATCCCCGAGCCGGTCGACATGGTCGATATCTTTCGCGCCTCCCAATATGCGCTGCCGATCGTGCAGGAGGCGCTGGCGCTTAAACCCCGGCCGCAAGTGATCTGGATGCAGCTCGGCGTACGCAACGACGAAGCGGCAGCGCTGGCGGAAGCAAATGGCTTGAAAGTGGTGATGAACCGCTGCCCGAAGATCGAATACGGCCGCTTGTCGTCGGAGATCGCATGGATCGGGGTCAACACCCGCACTATCAGCGCGAAAAAGGCGACCATCGGCGGCATCCAGCGGATGTCGCTCAACCGCACCACTGCCCAGGGCGGCGCGACCGAAGCGGCCGACCGCGCCCAGCGCGAAGAGAGCGGACATTAACTATCCCCTGGCAGAGCCAGGGGACCCCCATTTTGCTTAGTCCATTTGCCTTGGATTGGCAGCGCACCGCACAACTGGGCTGCGGGTGCGTTGGAACGCGTATTCGAGACAAGCGCGGCGGCAGCGAGGTTGCGCTAAGAGATCGACTTCGCGCGGTTCGTTACAATTGCCTCCAACTCCGATGAACCTTTTTCATTTGTCTGTCGTCTAATGCGTGGGAGCCGTCACCGGTGATGCCGGCGCCCGATGACAGGAGGGGGCCATGAAAATCCGCACTACACTCGCACTCGCCATGTTCTGCCTCGCGCTGGCGCCGGCCGCCGTGCGGGCCGATCCGCAGCAGGATCAGCAGGCGTGCATGAACGACGCCATGACCATTTGCGGGCAATTTATTCCGAATCGCGAACGCGTTGGGATGTGCCTTTATTCGAATCGCAGCAAGATTTCGCCAGCTTGCCGGCAGGCGATGAGGCGCTTCAATCCACGCACCGCGTCTGCCCGCTGAGTTAGCCGTACCGACGCCAATAAGCCATCGCGCCCCGTTAGCGCAGACGACAGGCTCGCTTGATTGAGGGG
>JASHRW010000275.1 GCA_030037065.1 Xanthobacteraceae bacterium | reverse complement strand
TTGGTGCCGGGTGAGAGGATTGAACTCCCGACCAACGGTTTACAAAACCGCTGCTCTACCGCTGAGCTAACCCGGCTTTCCCCCTGGTATTTATGGGCATTATTCGCTTCTGGCAATTCCGCGAATGTTTGTGCCGTGAAAAGCCGTTCATGCCTCGTGAGGCGGGTTCACTGCCATCCAAGATGGCGACGTATGCTCGCAACCTGAACGCCGTGACCGACCTTATGCTTGTCGAGTGTTCCCATGCCGGCATTAATGCCCACGACCTCGCCCAGCCGATTCAGTAACGGTGCGCCGCTGGTATAGCGTGGCAGCTCGGCTGGCAAGGTGAAGCGAAAAACGAATGTCTTGTCGGTGATCTCGACAATTACGGCCTCCGTTGTGCGGTCCCGCGTGCTGGGTCCGTGATTAACGGCAAGCCAGATTGGTTCACCGACAATCGGATTCGATCGGGCAAGAGGCAAGGGCAAGAATGGAGCGGATGGGGCCACGCGGAAGGCTGCAATGTCGCGCTGCGAGTAAGGCTCAACGGCGCCAATCCGTGCATCGGGCATTAGCAACATGCCGCGGGCGGTCCCCAATTCGGCCAACATCCAATTTCGGGCAAACGGATCGTAAAGCTGTACGCTTGTGACCTGAGCGGGCAATTCACTACCGGTGTAGGCTGCGTTGGCGTCTGAACAATCGATACCTCTGAATCTCGCGAGTTCGTCCAAAATGTGCAGCGCCGTGAGGACCAGCGGGTCCCCTCCGTCTTCCGCGACAACGATAAAGGCATAGCTGCCGAAGAACGATTCGCGGCCGCTCCGGAACTCCGGTCGGACCACAAAACGGTCGGGTACGGGGGGCGCGCTCGCCGAGGTGTCCGGTACTGTCAGCCAGTGCTGGACTTTTTCGCGCGGGGTCCCCTCGAATGCGCGAAATAGATGAGGACCATGTGGCGCCTCGCGGGCTTCGGGCGGTGGATGTTTTATTTGGCCCTGCTGCAACAGGAGGTAACAAGCTTGGCAGAGGTCGCTATCCGGGCCCGTCGGGCAGGTCCGGCATTCAAAGCGCGTGCCGACAATGGGTGCGGCGCCGCAAGCGTGGCAACGGTTCCAGACGTGAATCAACTCGCCTCCTGCTGAAAGCATGCAACTGGCCCTTGTTGAATCAGCGCCAAACCGCGCAACAGCATTGCAAATCTGGCCTATCGGTCATTCAAAAATGGCAAACGCGGCGGATGGCTCGCTCGTGGTCGGCTCCGCCACGCAAGCTGCGTTTCTTGTCACCGATATTTGCTGACGCATCAAGCGCTACAGGCCATTTCCAGCCGGCGCGTAAATGGTCAGCCCTGCCGGAATCCGCTACGATATTGCGCCGAATCACTTCGCGCGAGCACAAGCAGGAGGGCGTGGAGATGACAAGCACGATCATTACGATTGCCACGATGAAGGGCGGCAGCGGCAAGAGCACGGTCGCCAGCTGCCTTGCGGTCTATTGGCATCTTGGCGGCCGGCATCCGACGCTTATCGACGCTGATCCACAGCGCTCGATCATGCGCATTGCCGCACGCGAGCGTGCGCTCGGCGGAGTCGTTGTCGTCGAGGACGCGACCGCAGAGGCCTCGGCAACGGCGCGGTGCCTCAGCCACAGCAGCGGTCCGGTGATCATCGACACGCCGGGATTCCGCTCGCAAACGACGCTCGATTGTTTGGCGGCCGCAGACTTTGTTCTTGTGCCGGTCAAGGCGTCGCCATTCGACATCGACCGTATGCTCGATATGCTTAGTGTGCTCAAGGATCGGGCCGACGGCCGGCGGCCGCTGTTTCGCTGCCTCTTGACACAGACGACGCGAGATTCTGTTATCGCAAGACACGTTCGTTCCGAATTGGCGGAGGCTGGCCTGCCGGTTCTGCGCAGCGAGATGACCAATCGGGTCACCTATCCGGAAGCCAGTTTGTGGGGCGCGACGCCTAGTCTGATAGATCGCCGCGGGCCTGCCGCTCAGGAAATCGCTGCCGTCGCCGACGAGATGGACTTCGTGCTTGGAACCAGACAGGCGGCCGCATGACGCGCAAACGGCTTCCCAAGGTTATTTCACGAACGAGCGAAAAACCGCGGGAAGTCAGGGTAGACGCGGCCACGAGCGAGCTGCGCAGTAAGCCGGCGCGACGAAGAGCGCCGACGCCCCCACGGGACAAAGAACCTTCTTCGCCGCATACTGCTGCCCCGCAATACACGACGCCGCGAGAGGCAGCGAAGGCGCCATCCGTACCGGTGGTTTCATCGCCGCCAATCGAAGGAGAAGTGCTTCTTCCGGCGCCGATCGACGACGAGCCGCAAGCAGCGCGCCGGCGCACGGTGGCCCAAAAAGTCGTCGAGCGATATAAGCTTTACGCCGCGTTGGGCGGGCTGTCGCCGCTGCCGATCGTCAATGTTGCCGGCGTGACCGCCGTCAACATGCAGATGGTGAAGACGCTAAGCAACCTTTATGAAGTGCCGTTCGAGCGCGACCTGACGCGATCCATCATCGCGGGGCTCATGGGGGGCGTTGTGCCTACGGGGCTAGGCGCAGTAACCGCGTCAACGCTTGCCTTGGCAGTCCCAGGGGTCGGATTCGTCGGTGTCGCCGTCTCCTCGCTTACGGCTGCCGCATTGACCGGCAGGATCGGCTCGGTCTTTGTTGAGCGCTTCGAACACGTGACGGCGCGCCAAGCCGGCACCGCAAGCGCTATGTGACGCGGCTGCGGCGATCTCTACCACATCATATTTCTAAGGGTTCGCGGCCGCGCAAGTTGAATTGATTGTAGCCGTCGCGTTGAGAACATCAAACGAACCAAGCGCGACCCGACAGTTGTAGGTGAGATTGATGGCGCTGCCTGGCGCCATGTCTTGTTGCTTGCCGCTCACGTTGATACTGACGCTGCTGCTGCCGAGCGCATTGCCCAATCCAACGGTGAACGCTCCGATCGAAACGGGCTCAGCATGATTAGCTTCAAGTTTCAATTGCCGCGCTGGCTGCAAAAAATCGGCCAGCCTGGTCTGGGCGGCCGCGAGTTGGTCGGTCAGGGTCTTGATTTGTGTCGCCTGTGTCTGGTTGGTGGTCGTGAGATTATTAATGTCTCCTACCGCCTTATTCCTGTCTTGCACCACCTGCTGAAGAACCTGGTCCTGCCAATGCCAGCCAAGAGTATACCCGATGATGAATCCTACGCCCAAAAGGAAGACCACAATTGCGATCCATTTAGCCGCGGTCTTCATCGCAGATCGCGAGACTTGAGAGCTCAGCGTGGCAGAGCGATTTGGTGCGGTCGTGTCGGTCACGTTGCGATCCTTCCCTGGGCTCCCATGAACAGTGCCTTTTGATGATTGCCAATTTGTGGCCCGAAAGGCAATTTGAAAAGTGAAACGAGCAAGCTTATGACCGACCCATTATGCGTCTACGCGGCCCGGTTTTTCCGATGGACGAACAGTGCCTTAGCCAGCCGGTCATGCGCGGGTTGAAGGTTTCCATTGCGGTCGCACGCGCCACGCGGCGTGCCGCGGATTGATGATGGCCACACTGCTCGATCCCGCTTTGCAAAACGCGATCGATGCGCTGTCTTTGCCGGGTGTCACGATTGGCCACCGCCTCATCTCACCTGGTGATGAGCACGCGCTGATGCCGGAGGAGGCCGCCGCGTTTGCCAATAGCGTGACCTCGGTACGCCGCGCCAGCGGCGCGGCGCGGATTGTCGCTCGCCAATTGCTGATGAAAGCTGGGTTGGCGCCGTGCCCAGTGCCGAAAGGAAGCTCGGGAGCGCCGATCTGGCCACCCGGCATTGTCGGTTCGATAAGCCACGATTCGCGCGTAGCTGTCGCGGCAATCGCTCGGCGTCGCGACTACGGCGCTTTAGGCATTGATATCGAACCCGCGGAAGCCTTGCCGCCGAATTTGTTGGACTTGGTGGCCACGCCTATGGAACGAATGGAAATTGGCGAAGATCCTTGGCAGGGCCGATTGCTATTTGCTGCAAAAGAGGCCGTTTACAAGGCGGTCTACCCGCTCGATCAAATATTTCTCGACCACCAGGATGTCGAGATCAGTTTTCCACTGCGCCGGGGCGTGGTGCGTAACGGTCGCCGCGTCGATCTGCGGTTTAGCGTTTCGGATCACCTGCTGGTCGTGGCGTTCTTGCGCGCCAGCGATAATTGAAAAAGTCTCTTGATCGTGCGTCCCGGCCCTCGTGGTCTTTTCGTTTCGTCAGAACGCCAGTTCCGGTTGCTACTTGGAATTTTTGTCTGCCGTCGAATTTTTGTCGTTCGTCGAATTCTTGCCCGACGTCGTGTTTTTGTTCGACGTCGTGTCTTTGTTCGAGTTTGTGCCCAATGCGTCCGAGAAATGTGAAAGGATGGATTTGAGATCGCTCAGGTCGAGCGATGCGCCCGGCTTAGTGTTCGTCTTGTCGTTGTTGTCTTTCTTGTTATCGTTGCCATTCTTCTTGTTATTATCGTTCTTGTTGTTATTATCGTTCTTGTCGGTCGATGGTGTATTGCCGCCGGTATTCGGAGTTTGATTTGGCGGTTGAGTGGAATCCAAGTTGCCGAGAATAATCGGCAGGCCACCCTTGCCGCTGCCGATAATGATGATTTTGGTGTTCGGCGACTGCGCCAGCGCGAGTGTCGCCTGGATACCTTGCCATCGCAGGTACGAATCAGAAATCCCTTGGGTAACGGTCTTTTGAAAAGCGGCTATGCCATTTGCCTCGATCTGCTTGCGTTTGGATTCCTCCACTTCGCGCTCGGCGCGATATTGGTATTCTTTTATCTTATAATATTGCTCAATCTTCTGGTTGATCGCGGATACGATATCGGTCGGCAATTCGATGCTCAGAACGGGCGTATCAAGAATCATAATCGAGTGCTGCAGGAAATTTTCATAATTTGTCGGCGTCGCCTGAACGCTTGCCTGGGCTTGGAACAGCGAGTCGAGGTGGTTTGCCAGCGAGGTAACTGCGGTTTGCTGAATTTCGTCCTGAATTTGTTGCCGCTTAGTGCTGTACACCTCTTCGGCCTTGTATTTGGCAATGACAGCTCGCGTTACGCTGCCAATTTCCGGAATCAGGACGGTGTTCAGGTAACCCGGACCGATAAACTCGTGCAATACCGCGACTGAGTCGAAGTTCAGCTGATAGCGGATGGTAATCTCCGCGGTGACGCTCACGCCGTCGGAGGAGATGGCGTTAAATTTCTGCGTAGACGATTGCAGCCTCAGGTTATAGAGGAACAATTTGTCCCACGGCCAGATGAAGTGGAGACCTTCGTGTCTTATTTCATCGGGATCCAGAACCGTTCCGCTGGGCAAGATGCACCAACAATAGATGCCTGGACCGCTGAAACGCTTCCACAGGACGCCGGCCTGTCCGCTCGGGACTGTGATCAGCGTGTATGGATAGAGCACGAAGCAGATCAGCAGCACCACCATCGCGGCGACGGAAACGCCGGGCAGGTGCCGTTCAAGATAACCCCGCCATCCACGCCTCGGCGGTCGCGGTGGAGTGTCCCCCCCAGACCAGGGATACCTTATCATCGGCCGTTCTCCAGCGAACGCTGCGCGACGAAACGGCCGTCGTTTATGCGAAGCCGGCGCGGCGGCAAATACAGCTCATCGAGATAGCGCGGACCCCTCTTCACCGTCACGCTCGCCCTTCGCGGCGATGCCATTCGACGCTCCTTGACGGGCCGGTCAAGAGCAAAATCGGCAATACGATGAGCGGTGTCGTGATGAGTGCAATTACGAATGTTCCGAGAAAGCCCATGCGGCGTTGACTGCCGCAGAGGCCCGTGAGCACGCAGAAACCAATATAAATGATCGCCTCAACCATCGGGTTGGGTCTCGCCGGGTCCGCAGGCGGTCACGCTTCAGCAGGGCAAATGGCCCTTGAGTGGCTGACGCACGCCGCTGCAAGTCAAAGAATTCGTCGCCCCTACGACGCGTGCGCGTGCTCCGAGGAGCCGGAATGCGAAGTGCTCCCGGAAGTCGATCGCTTAACCCACATTTCCTTCTGGCCCTGGAGGAACTCACGATAGTCAGGCGGATTGAAGTCAAGCAGGGTTCCGCCCGACGAAAAGTGCTGGATGAAGACCTTGCCTATGGCGTAGGTCGCGCCGGCAGCCAGCACGGGCGTCACAAACGAAGATATGATTGTTCCAAAGACTGGGATGGTCTTCAAGAATTCGGCGGCCCCCAATCCACTGGTCGTCGGAATTGCGGCTCCCATAAGGCTCGTGATGAGCGCCTTACCTCTGTTTTCAGTGAATGACACATCGTAAATTTGCGAAATCCGACGCAGCATTTGGAGCTGCAGCCCGCCGACGGCAACGAGGTCGACAATCGGCAGGGGAATAAGCCCGGCCGCTCCTGACCAAATGGCGAATCGGTCAACAAGCTTAGCCGCCTGTTCAGCTTTAGCCTCGGCGGTCATTTCACCAGGCTTTGAGGTCTCTGTATTCGTCACCGTGCCCGTCTGGCCCTGCCCGGAGCTCCCGGGCGAATTCGGTTGAGCTGCCATTTTCAATTCCTTTCTCGCCAACCTAAATTGGGTTTGCTGCGTGGCTCACGCGGTTTTAGCCTATCCGCCCTCAAAAACCGTTCCGCGCCCCCAATTCCCTTTGAACGCTATCATGAAGGGCTGGGGGTGCCAAGTGTGCGTGGCGTATTCAATCAGGCTGGCTTGACGCATAGATCGGATATAGCGTGCAGAGTGCGTTCCTGGACGCTCCCAATATTTACTCCAAGAATGTAATCGCATTTATAGTCGATGCGGTCTTCGGCCATCAGTGCAAGAGAAGAGAGAAGGCTTGGGCGTCTCTCACCAGATGAGAAGGATCATACGAACCTTGATTCGATAGATTCACGGTTGCAGTGTAGCAAGACCAACTCCAGGATCGCCATATTTGTGACTGCAGATACCATCCTCATCCAGGACAGTGAACCGATTGCTACGACGATCGAGGACACTATCGTTCTCTTGAGCATTCGTGCGGGTGCCTATCTCAAACTGAACGAAGTAGGCGGTCAGATTTGGAATATGCTCGACGAACCACGTCGGGTCGGTGAGATCCTTGAGGTGCTCGCACAAATATACGATGCCGAGCCCGGCACCATGAGACACGACGTTTGTGCGTTCCTTGATACGTTGATTGAGCGTCAATTGATACGAGTGCTCAACGCGGACGACACCCGATGAAGTCGAGCACGATGCGCCGCGCCTATCTGCGTGAGGCAGCGCTCACGCTCATCATCGCGCGGCTCGCTGTACGGATTTTGCCGCCCACGTGGATTTTTGCCTGGGTAAACCGACCAATGCGACACACGAGGCGGTTTGCCGCTGACGAGGCGCAGTGGGTGGCGTGGTCGATTGAAACCATAGGTGAAAAGCGATGGATGCATGCCTTATGTTTGCCACGTGCGGTCGCGGCACAGGCGATGCTCAGACGTCGCGGCATCATCAGCCGGCTGTGCCTTGGGGTGGCCTGCGATGACGGCGCGTTCTCTGCTCACGCATGGATCGAAATTGGCCGCGACGTGGTCGTCGGTGGCGCAGATGCCGCAGGCTTCGCTCAAGTGACACGGTTTGGCGGAATTGTGCATCGGCCTTAGGTTTGTCGGATGAGCGGTATCGCGGGTCTGCTGCGCTTTTCCGAGCAAGCCGTCAGGCGAAATGATCTCGAACGCATGGCCAACGCGCTTCGCCCGCATGGTCCGGATCGATCGGCTGTGACGGTTGAAGGAGAGGTTGGCCTCGTCCACGTGTTGATGCGGATGACGCCGGAAGACCAGTTCGACCGCCAACCCCAGCGCGGAGTGAGTGGGGCGACAATCACCGCAGACCTGCGGCTCGACAATCGCGGCGACATTCTGATGAGTCTCGGGATCGCTCGAGAGGACGCGGTAGCCTGGCCGGACTCGCGAATTCTACTGACAGCGTGGGAAAAATTCGGCGATGAGGTTTGGTCGAAGCTTCGCGGACCATTTGCGGCCGCGATCTGGGAGCCGCATAGCCGAACCTTGACACTGGCCCGGGATCATCTCGGTCTCAATGTGGTGATGTGGCACAAGAGCGACCGCTTTTTCGCATTCTCCTCCATGCCGAAAGGCTTGTTCGCATTACCGGAGGTGCCGCGCCGATTGAGCGAGGAGAAATTTGCCGACTTCCTGGTGCTCAATCACTCCGATCATGCGACGACCATGTACCGGGATATCTTCCGGCTCCGCCCTGCGCATCTGGCGAAGGTGACGCGGAGCGGCGCGCTGGTTGAGCGCCGCTTTTGGTCGCCGGCGGAGATCAAACCGGTCTATCTTGCCTCCGACCAGGAATACGCCGATGGACTGCGCGAATGCCTCGATCGGTCCGTGCGCCGACAGATGCGCAGTATTCATCGCATCGGCAGTCACCTTACCGGCGGACTCGATTCATCGTCCATCTCAGTACTCGCTGCTCGCGCGCTATCCGAACGGCACGAGCGGCTTGCCGCTTTCACTCAAATCCCACGGAGCGATTTCGATGGACCGGTTGCTGAGGGCTGCTACGCCGATGAAACGCCCTATGTCGAGGCAATCAAAGGCCTCACTGGGAATATTGATGTCACCTATATGCGCAACGATGCTTACGACGACTTCGCCGAGCTTGAGCGTTTCTTTTTCGCGCTGGAAGGACCAGTGCGCAATCCAACCGCGCTTGGAGGGATCCTTGCAATCGCCCGTAGCGCGCGAGCGCAGGGTCGACGCGTGCTACTTGGAGGGGTTTTTGGCAACTCTACGATCAGTTGGAACGGCTGGTCGCAGACGGTCGACCATCTGCGCTCTGGGAAGCTGATCACCGCCGCTCGGCAGTGGCGGTTGTTCTATCGGCTCTCGCCTTATTCGCGTCTATCCGCCTTTCACCGGTTGATCGTCGAACCACTGCCGCCGGCCCACATGCCCTGGAATGTTCGGCGGCGTCGCGTGCCGCCCTGGCACAATCATGCGGCGATCCGTTCGGAGTTTGCTGCTGCGACTGGAGTTGAAACGCGCGCGCAAAGGGTCGGCCATGACTTTTTGTATCGAGCGCGTTCGGACGAGAGGGAGAGGGGTCTTACTCCGGTCGACTACATCGGCGACTGGCTCGCGGCGGAGAAGGCGGTTACCGGGGTGGAATCCCGCTATCCTGCGGCCGACGTCGATGTCGTCTCATTCTGCTTTGGCGTTCCGCCCGAACAATATCTGGCAGAAGATATCGATCGATCATTGATCCGCCGCGCCATGTGGGGTCTGCTTCCGGAAATGGTACTGATTAACCGGCTGTCTGGCGCGCACTGTGCGGATTGGTACGAAAAGTTGGAAAGCCGGCGCGTTCAGTTCGCAGCAGAGCTTAGCGAGCTTTCAACCTCCGCCTTGGCGTGCCGGGCGATCGACTTTGTCAGACTCGAGCGCGCCCTCAAGGCCTGGCCCACCGGCTCTTGGCATAAATCCCAAGTGGGAGAGGAATATCATTTTGCGTTCACGCGGGGTGTCGCAGGCGCCCGGTTTTTGCGCTGGTTCGAATCCAAGAATTCGGCGGCAGAATTCAGAACGAATGGCAACAGTCGTGCTCAATACGCGCGTGCTCAGTAAGTCAAGCGCGCAGGATTCTCATTTTTCAATGCGGCTCGACAGCGGAAATGCCCATTCGAACGAAAATCCAAGTTTCGTCATGGGCGCTGCAGATGGCGGCGGCTCGGTAGGTTGAGAAGCCCGTCCGCGCCGGCGATTTGATTTCGTTTCAGCGCCGATTTTGAGCTCAGTTAAGGCCGGCGGCTTCCATGCACGTAATCGGTCACGCGTTTTCGAACCGCCGGATTCCGACACGGGCATTTCGGTACCCATTCTATGCACAATTCTTGCGCGCGTTGTATGCTGTGGATCGGAGTTTGGCAAGACTCTCTTCGGACTCGGGCTTGCAGACGGCAGAGATCAATTGGGAGGATGGCGGATTTGGCAAGGAGATCCCCACCAAGCTCGCCTTCCGTCAGGGCCTTCATTGAGAAGATCGCCGTACGTTTCGGCTGGATGCTGTACAAGCTTCGAATGCGTGCTATCGCTGTCCGGGGCGTGGTTTCCGGCCAGCGGCAACGCCGGTGGGCTACTCTGAGGATTACGCCATATTTATTTGCAACCGTCCCATGACGGTACGCGCGGCCGTCGGAGCGGAGTGAAAGGGCTGGCATAAACGCAATGTCGTTCCTTGGACTCGTCCGTCGTGAAATGCACGGCTCTCTGCCGCGCCTGGTGTTCATGTCAGGTCTCGGAGGCATCAGCAACGCGGCACTTCTGGCGGCGATCAATGCGGGTGCTCAGGCCGCCAACAACAATAACAAACCCAGTTTATGGGCTGCCGGACTCTTCGTCATCGCGCTGCTGCTGTTCATCAAGACGCAGAATTACATTCTCATTACCGCCACGGTCGAGATCGAGTCCATCATCCACAAATTACGCGTGCGTCTCTTGGACGGGGTAAGGCACTCGGAGCTGGTGCCCATGGAGCGGATCGGCCGCGCGCGAATCGTTGCCGCCATCACCAGCGATACGACGGTGCTCACGCAAGCGAGTAACGTGCTCGTATTTTCGATACAGAGCGTGATTTTGATTATCTTCGTCGGAATCTATGTGGCCTATTTGTCGCTTGTAGCGTTCCTGATCAGCATGACGATCGTAGGCGCAATGGCCGTAATATTTTATTTCAAGGGCCGCCAACTTGCCGAAGGGCAGCGTGAGGCAGCCGAGTGGACGAACCGCCTGTTTGATAGGCTAACCGACGTTTTGGACGGCTTCAAAGAGGTGAGGCTGAACAAATCGCGGAGCGATCAATTATTTGAGGATGTGGTTGAGGTGTCGAGCACGGCCGCATACGTCAAAATCAAGGCTAACGCTGACAATTTCAAGCGAATGATATTTTCACAGATCGCGATGTACTTATTGCTCGGTGCAGTCGTGTTTGTTTCCCCGACGTTGAGCGGCTCCGGTGGCAGCGCCATCACAAAAGCCATACTCGCTCTGCTATTCGTGGTGGGCGCGTCGTTTGGCCTCGTGCAATCGATACCAATGCTGGCGTCGGCCAACGCCGCGTCAGACAGAATTGAGAAATTGGAGGCTGACCTGCTGGCGACCGCGCAGACCGCTGATGTGAGCGCATCTCGACTGTTGTCCCGTTTCGAGACGATCGAAATGCGCAACGTACTTTTCCGGTATTTCGATAGGTCGGCTGAAAGCACATTTCAGGTCGGCCCGCTGGACTTCACGCTGCGGCGCGGCGAAGTGGTGTTTATTACCGGCGGCAACGGATCGGGCAAATCGACATTCCTCAAGATACTGGCGGGCCTGTACGTACCGGAATCGGGTGAAATTCTGCTCGACGGCATGCGGGTAAACGACAGCACCCGGGAAATCTATCGCTCGCTGCTGACTGCGATTTTCGCCGATTATCACCTTTTCCTGAAACTATACGGAATTTCGAACCCTGATCCCGCCGAGGTCGACCGATTGCTTACGGATTTCAGGCTCATTGCCAAAACCCGGCTGACGGACCATGAGTTCCAGACTCTCGACCTGTCGGATGGGCAACGCAAGCGCCTAGCGCTCGTCGTCGCGCTGTTGGAGAAACGCCCTGTCTTGTTGCTTGACGAGTGGGCCTCGGATCAGGACCCGGACTTCCGGAAGAAGTTCTACGAGGAGCTAATTCCAGCCTTGAATCAAGCGGGCGCCACAATTGTGGCAATTAGCCATGACGATCGCTACTTGAACGAAATCGATTTTCCGGCGCGCAAGCTCCGCATGGATGAAGGTCGTTTTGTCGTACAGATTGATGCTACGCAATGATCCCGCCGCAGCGGACAATTCTCGGAAGCCGTCACGGGACGGTACCAATCTTGCTCGGCCGCAGATCGATCCGAAAAGCCGCCATTCAGCGAGAATATCCCGCATAGCGTGGTAGGGAATTGCAAAGGCCGCCCGATCACCTCATCCACGATATTGGAGCCGGACCTCTGAGGATGCTATCGTTAAGAGATTTCCGCCTCCGAATAGGTAGCGCTGCTGCAAACAACTTCTGACGCCTATCCATCAATCCAGATCGAAAGAGCGAAAGCGATGAACAGTCCAATGTACTTGCGGCCAAACATCATGGCGGAGCCGCTTGTGGACGGTTGGTACGCATGGACGCATCTGATTCCGCCGGCAACGGCCGCACGAAATTTGACCGAACGCCACTTGAAGATCATGGAATCGTACCTTGAGTGCCCCGAGGCGCACGACGCCGCAGTACAAGATCCTAAAATGGTCGGCGGACCCTATATGGATTTCAAGCGCAACCGCGAAGAGGACGTGAGAGCGCTGCGCGATCGGACGGTAAAGGAACGCAAGGACCTGATCGAGCTTTCGCAATCGATCGACAAGCTGGATGCTCTGTTGCGTGCCAAAGCCAAGGGCTTCAGTCTGGAGGGGCTTTACGCGGAAGTGCCGCCATGTCTCCAGGGCTTTGTCGAAATTATTTACGACTTGAATAGCCAGCCGTCGTTTCGCTTGATCGAACCGCTGCTTTATCGCAG
The DNA here is from genome assembly GCA_030037065.1 of Xanthobacteraceae bacterium. Taxonomy (GTDB): domain Bacteria; phylum Pseudomonadota; class Alphaproteobacteria; order Rhizobiales; family Xanthobacteraceae; genus BOG-931. The sequence continues at coordinate 3,322 of JASHRW010000275.1, read as the reverse complement.
CCCGTTTTACGATGCGTCCTATCAAAGCGTCATGCTCGCCGAAATCAGCAGCGATGATCGTCCGTTTGTGATGAGCACGCCGCGTCTCGACAAGGGCAATTCAATTCGGTTGCAGATTCCCTTCGCAAGCGAACGTTATGATCAGCTATTTCGAATGAAACGACAGCCAGTGCCATTCGACGCCATGCGTGACCAGCTCGAACTGAGCGAGGAGGATGCAGCGTTGTTTCAAGCGTTTCTCACGCCGGAACCGCCGCCACCTTATGCAAATTACAACGGTCCCGGCGCCCGGTGGCGTTATTTTGGCCATGCTTGCATCCTCCTCGAATCCGGCGGCACGAGTTTGCTGCTCGACCCGGTACTGAGTTACACCTACGAGAGTGAAATCTCACGATATACGTACGACGACCTTCCGGAGGTCATCGACTTCGTCCTGATCACACACAACCATCAGGACCACATTCTGTTTGAGACGCTTCTACAACTGCGCCATCGCATCCGAACAATTGTCGTGCCGCGGAATGGCGGCGGCGCGCTGCAAGACCCGTCGCTTCGGTTGTTGTTAAAGCAATGCGGCTTTCACAACGTGATCGAGCTTGCGGAAATGGAAGAGATCGATTTCGGTCACGGCGCGATTACGGCCGTGCCCTTCTTGGGCGAGCATGCCGACCTGAACGTGCTTACCAAATCCGCCTATTTGGTGCGTTTGGGCAAGCACAAACTGTTGTTCCTCGCTGATTCGTGCAACATCGCTCCAAAACTCTACGAACATATTCACCGCGAGCTTGGCGACGTCGATGCAATTTTTCTGGGTATGGAGTGTGACGGGGCGCCTCTGTCCTGGCTTTATGGACCGTTGCTGACACAAAAGCTCGATCGGGCCAAAGACCATTCCCGGCGACTGGCCGGTTCCAATTATGATCGCGGTATGGCGATCGTCGAACAGTTCCACTGCAAGGAAGTTTATGTCTATGCCATGGGTCAGGAGCCTTGGCTCAATCATGTGATGGGTATCAAATACACCGAAAAATCGAATCCCATCATCCAGTCAAACCGGTTGATCGAGGTATGCCGAGCGCGGGGGATGGCAGCCGAACGGTTGTTCGGTGAGAAGGAGATTCTACTATCGTAATCAACGTATGCATCGACCGCCGTCTCCGGGCAAACCTCACGGTTGAGGTATCCAGAGCTGTGGGCGGTCGTTGAGCCTTAATCTCTTAACGCGCGCCCGCCTGATCGGAGAGGTTCGGATCCATCCTAAGCCTTCGATTCCTTAGTCATTTCGGGCCTTCGCAGGTTAACCGTCTTCGTCTACAAGCTCGCTTGCAATTTAATCGTAGTCGAGGCTAACGTCTTGAATCTAAGGACGCTTGTCGGTTTCGGTAACCCTCGGAGATTTAGTGGTGCAGGAAGTGTTCGCAGGGTACGCGACCAATCGCATCCTCTATACCGAAACGCGAAACGACAGTTACCCACTTTCCGCCGCTCAGCGAAGAATCTGGCTCGCGCAGCAGCGCGACCCCGCGAATCCGACGCACAACATCGGCGCATACATCGAAATCTGCGGATCCGTCGATCCGACTCTGTTTGAGCAAGCGTTACGCCAGATTGTAGCCGAAACGGATGCGCTCCGGATTCAAATCATAGAAGGTGCGGATGGACCGGGTCAGGTCGTCGGTGCCGCGCCGGAGTGGTCGCTGCCCGTTATCGACCTAAGCAGTGAGAACGACGCTCAAACCGTTGCCCAAACGTGGATGAAACGCGACCTCGCTCGGCCGGCGAACCCAACTCGCGACGCGGTGTTCGCATACACCTTGTTTAAAATATCGGTTGATCGCTTTTTTTGGTATGCGCGTTACCATCAAATTGCGCTTGATCGCTTCGGGGTGTCGCTTGTTGCCCAAAGGGTGGCGGAAGTTTACACGGCTCTCGCCAATGGACAAATGATCCGCCGGGGCGACTTTGGCGCTCTGAACGTTCTTCTCGACGAGGAGGCTGCCTACCGGGCGTCGGAACGATTCAATTCAGATCGCGATTTTTGGTTACGTTATTTGGCGGATTGCCCAGAGTTCTCGAGTCTTGGTCGGCAGCGGAGTGTCACCTCCGGCGGCATCGTTCGAACATCTGCTCGTCTGCCATCGCGCGATTTCAAAAGGCTGCAGGCGCTCGCATCCCAAACGAAAGCGAGCGCTGAAAGCGTCATGATTGCCGCGATGGGAATTTATATGCATCGCATGACAGGCGCTGAGGATTTAGTTCTTAGCCTGCCGGTCGCGGCCCGCACGTCTATTTCACGAAAAATTCCAGGCATGGTGGCGAATCTGTTGCCGCTTCGATTGACTGTCCGCTCAAGTATGAGCGTACGTGAGCTTGTTAGTCAGGCCTCTGGTAGAATGTCCGATGCGTTAGTGCACGAACATTTTCCGACTGCCGAGATGCGGACACACGTTGGCTCGCCGGATAGCCCGGCGATGTTTGGCCCCATTGTCGATATAAACCGTTTTAAAGACGATCTGAGCTTCGCCGGAATCCAGGGCATCGTTCATAATCTTGCATGCGGATCTATCGAGGATTTCTCGGTCACCGTCCACGATTGCTTTGATGGCGCCGGCATTCAAATCGATTTCGATGCCAACGTTGGGCTCTATGACGCTGGCGTGCTTATCGATCACCAGCAACGCTTTTTGCGGCTCCTGGAGGCTGCCCTTGCGGTGCCGGGTCTGCCGATCGGCAGTCTGGACATTCTGTCGGCCGCAGAGCGGCACACCATCCTGCGCGACTGGAACGCCACCGCGCAGCCGATTCCATCGGCGACTTTGCCTGAGCTGTTTGGGGCGCAGGCGGCAAGGACGCCCGACACCATCGCGGTGGTGTTCGAGGGCGAGAGCCTCACTTACCGGGAGCTCGACGCCCGCTCCAACCAGCTGGCGCATCACCTGCGCACCCTCGGCGTGGGGCCGGAGAGTATTGTGGGGCTGTGCGTCGAGCGCTCGGCCGAGATGATTGTCGGGCTTTTGGGCATCCTCAAGGCCGGCGGCGCCTATCTGCCGTTGGACCCCGCCTACCCGCCAGAGCGGCTCGCCTTCATGCTCGAGGATGCCGGCGCCGCCGTGCTGCTCACCCAATCGGCGCTGCGCGACCGACTGCCGAAAGGGGCACGCATTGTGCGCGTCGATGACCACTGGCCCGCCATTGCGCGCCATCCGCGCACTGCGCCAGCAAGCGTACTGCATCCGCACAACACCGCCTACATTATTTACACGTCAGGCTCGACCGGAACCCCGAAGGGTGTCGTGGTCAGCCACCGCAATATTGTGCGTCT
>JASHRW010000274.1 GCA_030037065.1 Xanthobacteraceae bacterium | reverse complement strand
ATTGCCGCGCGCGGCAAAGGCCGCAGCTACTCGCCGACCTCGGCAACAACCTGGCGCGCCTGGGAATATTGGGCGACCCGTGCCGGCTGCGGCGACATGATCGGCGAGCCGCCCAAGCACGAGCATTGAGGCATCAGCCAAATGAAAATGGCCGGGACAAGCCCGGCCATCCAAAACACGATGACAAGTTGTTGCCGACTGAAGCAGCGGCCTACTGCAGCGTCAGCTCGGTCACTTTGCCGTTTTTGTCGCGGCCTTGCGCATAATATTGCCCGATGTTGCGCATCAGCGCAGCGTCGGACACCGAGTAGATCACCACGTCGTTCTTGCCGGTATTGATGTGGCGACGCCACAGGAAGTTGGGCACGACAAATAAATCGTTGTGGCCCCATTCGAAGCGCTTGCCGCCGACTTCGGTCGCGCCGGTGCCTTCGATGCACACGTAATAGGTGCCGGCGGTCTCGCGCTTCCATTCGGTCTCTTCGCCGGGACGAAGGAGTTGCGCCGAATAGTCGAGCGTCTTGAACACCGGCTCGCCGGTCACGGGGTTGACGAATTCAAGCTTGATGCCTTCGTGCGGATCACCCTTTTCCTTGCGCAGGCTGTGCAGCATGTCCTTCACGTCGCCGCCGCGGAAGTGGAACAGCGGAGCGGGATCGCGGCCGACGCCGCGCTGATGATCGACGAAAGCCGGCTTCAGCCCGCCGTGGCTGTAGAGATGGCGCGAGTAGCCGGATGGTACGGTCACGGCCTGCACGTTGGTGTTGCCCTGCGCGCCCGGCATGTTGTGGTCGACCCAGGCAGCGTCCAAAAACTCCATCAGCGGCCAATCGAGCGTGTCGATCCAGATCACTGGCTCCTCGGAATCATTGCCGTGATCGTGCCAGGTGCCGTTCGGGGTGAGGATCAGGTCGCCGCGGGTTGCATCGACGCGCTCGCCTTCGACCACCGTGTAGCCGCCCTTATCGGAGAGGATAGTGCGGCTCGCGTTCGGCGAGTGCAGATGTACCGGCGCGACATCGCCGGGATTATAGATCGAGATGGCGCAGCGGATCGTGTTGGTTACCTGCAGGCGCCCATTCAGTCCGGGGTTGAGCAAGAGAATGCTCTGCCGGTCCGCGAATTCGATCGGCGACACGTCGGCCTTCCGGGCGATCTCCGAAATCTGCTTGAGGTAGCCGCTATATTCGTTCCACTTCCACATATAGGGCGAGGTCTTCATCTGGTTAACCGCGACGCGGCCTGAGGCGAGTTGGCCGGAGCCTTCGCCGCTCGTTTCACTGAACCATGGCCGCTGCGCCGGCGCGTTGGCTTGTGTGCGTACCCAGATGTTGTGCTTGCCGGCGTCGGTATTGATGGCCTCCATCAGTTCACGCGCTTTGTTGGACAATCCGGCCGGCGCGGGGGCCTTCATTGTCACCGTGGCCATGATGATCTCTCCTGCAAAGGCGGGGCGATTGCGTCCCTAAATCCAACGGCGGCCGGGATTTGGTAGATAGATCGCAATTTCCCGGCCTTTCTTAGACGTATAGTGTCTCGGGCGATCGTTTGCAAAGGCGTCTGTGCGGCGTGCGGCGATGCGTGCCCCGCCGAAAGATCATAGCATTGCAGGCGACGATTTAACGTTGGTCAATGCCGGAGTCGACGGCCTAACCGGCGGCCAAGAAGTCAATAATCGCGCGGTTGAATTCCGCCGGCCGATCCATGTTGGAGATATGACCGGCGCCGGGAAGCTCGACATAGCGCGAGCCGGCAAGCTTTTCATGCAGCTTGCGCATGGCGGGAGCGGGCGCATCCTTCTCGCCGACCAGAAACAGTACCGGGTGCTTCACCTTGGTAATCGCGGAGGCGTAATCGTGATCGGCCAATGCCGCAGCGCAGCCGATGAAGCCGTTGACCGGCGTTGAGCGAAACATGGCGCGCACCTTATCGAGGTGCGGCGGATTCTTGGCGACGGTTTCCGGCGGAAACCAGCGCGACACGGTCGGTTCGACCAGAGCCTCGATGCCCTGTTTCTGCGCGATGGCGATGCGCTCTTCCCATTGCTGCGCGCTTTGCAGCGTCGACTGACACGGCGAGTCGCAGACGATGATGCGGTTGAAACGCTCGGGGTGGCGCTCGACGAGACCGAGCGCGGTGGCGCCGCCCATGGACAGCCCGGCAAAGTGCGCCTTGTCGATATGCAGCGCGTTGAGCAGACCCAGAGCGTCGGTCAATAGCGTGTCAAACGTATAGCGGCCGGCTGGCGCATCGGTGCCGCCGTGGCCGCGTTGGTCGTAGCGCAGCACGCGGTAGGGGCCGTTTAGCGTCGCGGCCTGCTCGTCCCACATCGCGCAGGAGGTGGCGAGCGAGTTGGAGAACACGATCCACGGCGCGCCTTCAGGCCCGTCGATCTGGCAGTTGATGTTGATGCCGTTGGTGTTGATCTTCATGGCGTCTCTCGGCAGAGTTATTCGGGCAAAAAATCTTCCAGCAGAGCAAGCAGCGGCTCGGGCCCTTGCGTCGGCATGAAGTGACCGGCTTCGATCGGCTCGAACCGTGCGCCGGGAATCTTTTTCGCAAGCTCGGCCGAGCCTGCGTGCGGGCGCACGGTATCGTGACGGCCGGCGATCACCATGGCGGGACAACGGATTTGCGGCAGCATATGCAGCATATTGGTGCGCGCCAGCGCGCGGAAGCCAAAGCCGAAACCGACCGGATCGTTGGCGAGGTAGCGGCCGCGATAAGCTTCGTACGCAGCCTGTTCGCCGAGCGTTTCGGGATAAGAGATCGCGAGCGTCGTCGGCAGCGAGGCGCGCATCCCCTCGCGCATGGCAAAAGCCGCGCGCTCGTCAAGCGCCGCAGCTCTGCTCGAATCGACGCCGGGCGCCGGATTGCACAGCACGAGCGAACCGACCCGGTCTGGATGCTTTTCCAAAAACCTTAATGCCTGGGTCGCAGCCGCCGCTACGGTGACGAAGTGATAGGGCGGCGGAAGGCACAATTGCGCGGCGAGCGCCTCGAAATCGGTTACCAGTGTGTCGTTGGTGAATTCGGCCCGCACCTTTTCTGAAAGGCCCGAGCCGCGCTGATCGTAACGCAGCACGCGATAGCGTCCGGCGAGGCGCGGCGCGACCGCATCCCACGAATGCAGCGTACCGCCAAGCTCGTGCAGCAGGACGACGGAGGGTCCGCGGGCGCCATCTAATTCGTAATGCAAACTCACGCCATTGGCGTCGAGGAACGGCACAGGCGTCTCCTACCATTGCCAACCGAACACGCGATCGAGTGAAAATGTGCCGCCGCCCTGGATCAGTACGTAGAACGTGGCGATGGTCCACATCAACGTATATTCGAGGCCGAGCTGGTTCCAAAAATACTTGCCGACACGCCAGCGTTCGACGTTGGCGACCAAGAGAAAAAGCAGCACAGCCGCGGCAACCGGACGCGTGAACAGTCCAAGCGCCAACAGCGGGCCGCCGATGAGCTGCGTCAGTGATATCGCCGCTGCCCAAAACCGCCCTGGTCGATAGCCGCCATGGTCGAGCTGAATGGCGAGATCCTTCAAGTTGAGCGCGCGCACGCCGGTGTTGGGAAAAAATCCGAATGTATTGCGCAGGCCGTGTGGGACCAAAGCAAGGCCGACCCAGACACGCAGCAGCGTGTAGGCGTACGGCGAAACGGCTTGATACAAATGGGTCAAGTGCGGGATCAATGGGCCATCAGCACCGGCAGCTTGGCGTTGGCGAGGATGTGCCGCGTGGTGCCGCCAAAAATCATTTGCCGCAGGCGGCTTTGCGTATAGGCGCCCTTGATGATGAGATCGCAGCCGAGCTCCTCGGCCTTGCTCAGAAGAACTTCGCCGGCGCCACCTTTGCGCGATTTGAGCGTGATCGTTTCGGTGCTGACACCGTTGGCTTTGAGCGTGCGTGCCATGTGTTCGCCGCTCGGGCCCGCAACGGTGGCGCCCTCGACGGTGACGATGGTGACGCGTTCGGCGAGCCGCAGCAACGGCATCGCATGTGCCGTCGTGGTGGCTTGTTCGGTACTGCAGTTCCAGGCGATCAAGACGTTTGTCGCGAGCGAGGGCGGTGCCGTTGGCGGCGCGATCAGCACCGGGCGACCGCTTTCGAACAAAGCGGATTCCAGCGTTATCATCGACGGGCTTTGCCATTCAGGGCCGGGCCGCGCCAGGACGATCGCATCGAAGACGCGGCCGTAGCTGCCGACATAGTCGTGGCCGCTCGGGGCCTCGCTATGCCACGTCCAGGACAGCGAGGCTTCTCCTTCGCCCGAACGTTGCGGTACCCGGTGCTGCTCCATGAACGCGCGAAACACGTCTTCGGCATGCCGTACCAGTTCCGCATCGTTCTCCTTCACTGCCACCATGGTCAGGCCGCTGTCGGGGTCCATTGCGACCAAATCGGCGACGCCGGGACGCAGCGGAAAGCCTTCCATGCAAGAGCCGAATTTCTGCGCTAAAAGCAGCGCGGTCTCCAATGCCGAGGGCATCGATGCGTGATGCTCGGTAGGAACCAAAATGCTCTTCATGCGCGCGCCCCACATGTCCCCGGCCAGGACCGAGCGACAGCTGTTCGCAGAACTTTCCCCTCTGGGCCTTGCCCCTTGCCGGGGTCTCGGCTGAGCAATACTGCCGCGTCGAGACATTCGGGACAAGCTCCCTGCACCGCGACTTATCGCGACTAGGAAACTCCGACGGCCTGGGCCGTGGCGCGGACCAGCGCGACCGGATCGGTGAAAGCGGGAACGCCCAGCGCGCGCAACCTTTCGATCGCCGCTTCGGTAGTCATCGTGCGGGTGGCGGCGTGGCCGGCGGCAAGTCCGACGAACAGTGGCTTCGGCAGCTTCTCCGCGGTGATCCAGGCGGCAAGCGCCTCGATGCGTTCGGCAAGCGAGCGGGATGCGATTACAGTCTGAAATACGATGGCCTTGATATTGGGGCGCACGGCGAGCGTGCGCGCGATCTGCAACCGCTCATTCATAGTTTCGTCAGGCGCGCCTTGCAGGTTGTCCATAAAACTCGCTGCGCGCAATCCGTGATCGGCCAGAAGGTCCATCATCAACATGGCGAGGCCGGCGCCTGAGGTGACCAAAACCACGTCGCCGTCGGTTTCCACGAGTTGAAAGCCCAAGTCGCGCGCGGCGCGCTCGGGCGCGGTCATGGCGCGCTCGCTGAGCATGCGGCTGAGGGCAAAATCGTCGGGATCGTGGCGGAAGCCTGCGGCCTCATCGACGATGATTTTTGCGTCGCAGGCGACGAACCGGCCGTCGGCCGTCAGTGCCAGCGGATTGATTTCAAGCAACTGCAAGTCCTCCTGCCGGGCGATTTTGGGCAGCCGCGCGGCGTATCGCGCCAGTCGTGCGGCGAGCTCGCGCGGAAATGATTTCACGGCACTGCGGAAGATTTCTTCCGTGGTCGCAGACGCCGCAACCTCGATCGGAATGCGCGCCAGTCTTTTCGACTGCTCGACGTTTTCGCCGCCTTCGGCCGCCAATAAAATTTCGAGCCGTTGGCGCGTGCCGTCGACGCGAACGGCAATAAAAATCTCCCGTGCGATCGGGACCGCTTCTTCGAGCAGCAGCGGTGTGTCGGCATCGTCGAGCGTGGCAAGAATAAGACGCCGCATCTCGCGCAGTTCGGCGATGTTTTGTAAGCGCCGTACCAGGCCGCTTTTGCCGCGGCCGCCTTCGAGCACCTGAGCTTTGAGGAACAGTCCCGGCCAATCCGCGACGGCGTCCGGCGGATCTTCCCCTGCGCGCAGCAGCACCCCGCGAGGAACGGCGAGGCCGTGGCGCCGCAACAAGGCTTTTCCGTCGTATTCGGCAAGACGCATAATGGGCGCTCCCCGCGCCGTCCGGCGCATTTCCCGGAGCTTAGCGCATGTCCGGCTCACTACGCCTGCCATTCCTTGGGCCTGAGCCCTGGCGCGTGGCGGTGATTGCGCCAACCGGCCGGTATGCCCGCAACCAGGTCGCCGGCATGATCGCAGCCGGCACACCGCTCATTTCCGGCGTCGCGCTCGGCCGCGGCGGCGAGGCGATTGACGGACTTCCGCTCTATGACCGGCTTGCCGAACTGCCGGAACGGCCAAATATCGCGCTGATTTACACGCCGGCTGAAGGCGTGCACGACGCGATTGCGGCGTGCACGGAGGCGGGTATTCCGACCATCATGGCGGCGGCCGAGTATGTGCCGGTGCATGACGCGCTGGCCGCGGTCGCGGCCGCGCGTGCTGCCGGATCGTGGCTCATCGGCCCGAATACTCTCGGGGTTTACGTGCCCGGCCGCGGTCTGCTCGGTTCCATTGCGCCGAGTTTTTGCAAGGCAGGGCGCGTGGCGCTGATCGTACGCAGCGGCACGGTGGCGCTCGCTCTGGCGCGGCACTTGACGATTGCCGGCATCGGCCAGCGCATCGTCGCCCATATCGGCGGCGATGCGGTTATCGGGCGCAACCCGCACGAATATCTGCAGGCGCTCGCCGACGACGAGGCCACCGCGGCTGTCCTGTTCTGCGGCGAGATCGGCGGTGACAAGGAATATGCGTTCGCCGACGCCGCGCGCGGTTTTCCCAAGCCGATCGTCGCCATGGTGGTCGGCCGTTACGCGCCCGAACAGAAGCAGATGGGCCATTCCGGCGCGCTGATCGGCAGCGTGCGCGAAGGCGCGCAAGCCAAGCTCGCGGCGCTCGCCGCGGCCGGCTGTCGGATTGCGAAAGGTCTGGAGGATGCGGTCCAGTTACTTGTGGAGTATGCCTGCTGACCTACACGCGCTTCATCTCGAAGATGTTGTCAACGACGGTGTAATCACCCCGATAACCGAGCCGCGCGATCGGCCGAATCCGCGACATATCGATCATGCGGTCGACGATCACCGCGTCGTCAATATGCACGTTGACCACTTCGCCGATCACCACTTCATAATTATGCTTTTTGCCGTCGCTGCTGACGAGCGGCACAGTCTGCGAATGAAGGCATTCGAGCGCGACCGGCGATCTCGCCACGCGCGGCGGCTTGACGAAGCGCGACGGCGCCATGGCAAGCTTCGCCAATTCGGGTTCGCTCACGTCCTCAGCATACTCGCCGCCGGTGATGTTCATTTCGATGCGCAGATCGTAGATCGCCAGGTTGAAAACGAACTCGTTGCCGCTCTGCGCATGGCGCTGCGAGTGCTTGCGCGTATTCGAGGCGAACATGACGAAGGGCGGATGGCTGGCGATCAGATTGAAGAAACTGTAGGGCGCAAGATTGATCACGCCAGTGGGACTGATGGTCGTGATCCAGCCGATCGGCCGCGGCACCACGAGCGACGTGGTAGGATCGTGCGCCAGATTGTGCGGCTCGCTACGCGGGTCGTAATCCATGCCAAGCTTCCGTTGGATAAGAATGGAGGCGGGGAGGGCGAAGAGTTGGATCGGTCGCCGTGCCCGGGGGAGAATGCTAACGCTTCCGCACCGCTAACGCCATGAGCCTTTGCTCGGGGAATTTCGCATGAAGCTCCACTGGTCGCCACGTTCGCCGTTCGTGCGCAAGGTCATGATTGTGGCGCATGAACGCGGCCTCGCCGATCGTATCGTCTGCGTGCGCACGGTCGCAGCCACGAGCAAGCCGCACGCGGAACTGATGAAAGACAATCCGCTGTCGAAAATACCAACGCTGGTGCTCGACGACGGCACAGCACTCTACGATTCGCCGGTCATCTGCGAATATCTCGATAGTCTTGCCGGCGAGCCGAAGCTCTTTCCCATCGAGCCTAAGGCGCGCCTTACCGCTTTGCGCCGGCAAGCCCTTGGGGACGGTTTTCTGGATCTTCTTGTGCTGCTGCGCGACGAGCGCATGCGGGCACAACCGTCCAGCGTGCACCTTGCCAGCGCGGCGACGCGCAGGGTCGCGATCTTGCGGAGTCTGGAGCAAGAGGCCGATGCGCTGGCCGCCGCGCAGTTGAGCATCGGTCATGTCGCGATCGGCTGCGCGCTCAGCTACTTGGACTTCCGCTACGCCGACGAAGACTGGCGAAAAGGCCGCCCGGCCATCGCCACATGGCACGCTGCGTTTGCTGCGCGCCCATCGGTGTGCGCGACCGAGCCAGTCGATGATTCGTAAGAAAACTCAGCCCAGTGTCGGGTCGAGCACGATCTTGCCTTGGCCGCCATTCTCCTCGATCAGCCGATGCGCCTCGGCAGCACGCGACAACGGCAGCACCTGGTCGATCTGCGGCACGATCTTGCCGTCTGCCGCCGCCGCGAGGCAGTCCGGCAGGTCGGACGGCGTAAAACCCGGCCGCCCCCTGATGGTGATGCGCTTGTGATAGAGGTGCGAGAAATCGATCGACACGTCCGGGCCGGCATGGGCACCGGCGGTGACAAGGCGCCCGTCCATGCCGATGGCGCGGAAGGCGATCGGCAGGATCGTCGGGTTGGCGATGTTGTCGTAAAGCACGTCGGCGCCCTTGCCGCCGGTGATCTTTAGAACCTCATCGCGAATGTTCTGGGTGTTGTAGTTGATGCCATAATCGGCGCCGAGATTGATGCCGAGCTTGACCCTGTCGTCGGAGCCGGCCGCCGCGATGACAGTGGCGCCGATCACGTTCTTGGCGATCTGAATGCCGATCGAGCCGAGATTGCCGCCGGCACCCATGATGAGCACCGTTTCGCTTCGCTTCAATTCGGCGACGTGCATCAGCAAATTCCAGGCGGTCGGCACATGGCGCATGATCACCGCGGCATGATGGAAATCGAGGTGCTTTGGCACGGCGACCGCCGCGCAGGCCGGCACCGCAATCATTTCGGCGAAACCGCCGGGGCGCTTGATGCCCATCATGCCTTTCGGACCGTGATAGCCGCTGCCGTCCTCGGCGCAGGTTTGCAGCGGCATGATGCCGGCTGCGGCGACGCGGTCGCCGGCGCGCCAGCGCCCGACCTGCGGCCCGACCGCATCGACGACGCCGGCGCAGTCGACGCCGGGAATGAGCGGCAGCACCGGCCCGCGAAATTGCTCGCGCCCAGCGCGCAGACTGACGTCGAGCACGCGGTTGACCGTCGTTGCGTGAATCTTGATGCGGATTTCGCCTTGCCGCGGCACCGGATCCGGCACGTTTTCGTAGCGCAAGACTTCGGGCGGACCGTACTCGTGGATGACAATCGCTTTCATTCTCTTCCTGTCGCGCATTTCCCGGATGCGGCGCAGCACGCAGTGATGCACCGCTATTCCGGGAGCGTATCGATCACCGCGCTTATAACGATCCCAGGTCTGCAGCGCATCATTCCGCTTCGCTCTATGCTGCGCTGCGCCCGGGAAATGCAATTCTTGGCCTAGTGTGGCGGTTCAGAAGTCCGCATCATTGTTGCCGCGAACTCGTTATGCGGACTTCTGAACCAAAGCCACACCAGATCAATAAGTTGCTAGTGTCCTTCGATTCCGAAGTTCGCAAACGAGCTTGCCGCCCAATGATGCGAACTTCGGAATCGGGACACTAG
>JASHRW010000273.1 GCA_030037065.1 Xanthobacteraceae bacterium | reverse complement strand
TATACGCCACGCAGTCCACTTCAATCCGGATCTTCGACATGAAGCTGCACACGATCGTAGTCCGCGCCGGCTTCAGTTCGCCGAAGAATTCGGTGTAGACCTCGTTCATCGCCGCGAAATCCGCGCCGTCGAGAAGATAAACGCCGACCTTGGCGACATCCGCGAGCGATGCGCCCGCGCCTTCGAGCACCAGCTTCATGTTGCTCAGCACCTGGCGGGTCTCGCTCCTGATCTCGCCCGGCTCGGGAGCAACCTGACCGGCCAGAAAGAGGAAGTCTCCGGCGCGAACCGCCGGCGAGTAGGGGCCCTTCGGCGCCGGGGCGCCGGGCGGGAAGATTTTCTCGATCACGCTTAATGGCCCTCCGCTTCGAGCATGCGCTCAGCTTCAATCGCGGCCATGCAGCCCGCGCCGGATGCCGTTATCGCCTGGCGATACACGCGGTCCTGCACATCGCCCGCGTGAAAGACGCCGGGGATGTTGGTGCGCGCGCCGCCGTGCGAAAGGATGTAGCCTTCGGGGTCGAGGTCGAGCTGGCCTTTGAAGATTTTGGTGTTCGGGATGTGTCCGATGGCGAGGAACAAGCCGTCGACTTCGCGCTCCCACGTTTCACCCGTGACGACGTTGCGCAGCTTCACGCCCGTCACGATGTTTTGTTTGATGTCGTAGACATCGTCGATAGTCGTGTTGGTGATGAATTCGATCTTCGGATTTTGCCGCGCGCGTTCGAGCATGATCTTCGACGCGCGAAACGCATCGCGCCGATGCACCAGCGCCACTTCGCGTCCGAAGCGCGTCAGGAAGTTCGCTTCCTCCATCGCCGAATCGCCGCCACCGATCACCATGATCTTTTTCTCGCGGTAGAAGAAGCCGTCGCATGTCGCGCACGAGCTGACGCCGTGGCCGATCAGCTTCTGCTCGTTCGGAAGATCGAGCCAGCGCGCCTTGGCGCCCGAGGCGACGATGAGGATCCGCGTCTCGATCCACTCCCCCGCGAGGTTGAGCCGGAATGGCCGCTTCGAGAGATCGGCCTCGATGACTTCGCCGTCCAGATACACGGCGCCGAATCGCTCGGCTTGTTTCCTCATATTCTCGATGAGGTCGGGACCGTGAATGCCTTCCGGAAATCCGGGGAAATTCTCGACCTCGGTCGTCAGCGAAAGCTGGCCGCCGACTTCGTGGCCTTTAATGACGACGGGATTCAGGCCTGCTCGTCCGGTGTAAATCGCGGCCGTGTTTCCGGCGCAGCCGGAACCGATGATCACAACTTTATGCATGGATTAATTTCTGAGCCTATCAGACACGACCTATGCCGCTCAGCACGCTGGCGATCTCGGCGCTGTTGAGCACGCGCTTTTCGGTACAGCAGTCCCCGTGCGGAATCGGGCTCCCGTGCGGGCACGCAGTCGGATGGCCAAGCAGCGTACAGATGCGGTCGGTCACATCGGGGCTGAGAATGTGTTCGAATTTGCAGGCGCTCGATTCGACTTCGATTTCGTCCTGAATCGAGAGCACGTCCATGAACAGCCGCTCCGCGAGACGGTGCCGCCGGATCACGTTGCGCGCGCGCTCTTCCCCGGATGTCGTGAACTGTTCTCTGCCGTTCTCGACCTTCACCAGACCGATGCGCGTCAGTGTCGCGATCAGTCTGCGCCACTGCATTTCGGTAAAGTCGTGCGATTCGATGTGGTCCTGCGATTCGCGGCGCGTCCACAGGTGCTCGAGAACTTCATCGAAGTCCTGATTCTCCTCGGCCGAAAACACCAGCGTCTCTTTGATGCGGCCGTGGTCGAGATTGATTCGCCGGTCGGCGAGGCGTCCGGCGTTCTCATCGTGGGTCACCATGACAATGGTGCGTCCCTGGGCGTGCAGATCGCTCAGCAGCTTGAATACGGTGTGCTGGTTTTCGGCGTCGAGATTCCCGGTCGGTTCGTCGGCCACCACGATGGCAGGATTGGGCGCGAGAGCGCGCGCCAGCGCGACGCGCTGCTGCTCGCCGCCGGAAAGCTCGGCCGGATAATGGTTGAGCCGTGCGCCAAGTCCAACCGCGGCCAGCTCGCTTTCGGCACGCTTGAGCGCGTCGCGCTCGCCGGCAAGTTCGAGCGGCACCGCAACATTCTCCAGCGCCGTCATAGTCGGGATCAGGTGGAATGCTTGAAACACGATGCCGACATGTCGGCCGCGAAAGCGCGCGAGGCCGTCCTCGTCGAACTTGCCCAAATCCTGTCCGGCGACGATGACGGAGCCGGAATCCGGCCGCTCCAGTCCGGTCATCACCATCAAGAGCGTCGATTTGCCAGAACCGGAGGGCCCTAGCAGCGCGACGGCCTCGCCGTTTGCTATATGCAAACCGATGTTGCGCAGGATATGGACGCGGGCGGCGCCGCGGCCGAGCGATAGGTTCACGCCGGTCAATGCAACCGCCTCGCCGGCGGAGAGATGCCCCGAAATGTCGTTCATCCGTCTAAATGGCCGGCGGCCCTCGTCCTCGATAGGCGCCCCACCATATGGGAGGCGCCGCGCTCTCCTCCATATCGCAATTGCGGCGGTTTGGAGTGCTGTGCTCGTCGTAACGGCACAAATGGGACCGGCCGGTGCCGAACCGCTGGTCAAAATCGTGGCGCTCGGCGATTCGCTCACCGCGGGATATGGTCTGCCCGACAAAGACGGGTTCGTGCCGCGGTTGCAAGCGGCACTGGCGGCCAAAGGCATCGCAGCCACAGTCGCAAACGCCGGCGTCTCCGGCGATACCGCTTCCGATGGCCTCTCCCGGCTCGATTGGTCGGTGCCTGCGGGCACCAATGCAGTCATCGTTGAACTCGGCGCTAACGACATGCTGCGCGGGCTCAAGCCGGAGATCACCCGCAGTGCACTCGACGCGATTCTGCAGCGCCTGACTGCGCGTCACATCACTGTCTTATTATGCGGAATGCGCGCGGCGCCCAATCTCGGCGCCGAATACGGCCGGGCGTTCGACCGCATCTATCCCGAGCTTGCCGCCAAATACGGCGTGCTGCTCTATCCGTTCTTCCTCGACGGTGTTGCAGCCAATCCGAGCCTCACACAGGCCGACGGAATGCACCCGGACGCTCAGGGTGTCGGCGTGATCGTCAAACTCATTCTGCCGAAAGTGGAGGAGCTGATCACGCGGGTGCGTGCGCAGCGCCCGGCGTGAGGGTTGCGCACCGAGTTCGATCCCCGCATGCTGCGCTGCAGCGATTCGCCAAACGGGAGTCGCAGTCCCGTATTATGTGTTTGGCTCGTCATGCCCCGTCTTTTCACCGGTCTTGAAATTCCCACGCCGGTCGCACAGTCGCTTGCCATGATGCGCGGCGGTCTGCCGGGGGCGCGCTGGATCGATCCGGAAAACTACCACCTCACGCTGCGCTTCATCGGCGATATCGACGATGCGCTGGCGCGCGAGATTGCCGGCATGCTCGGCCGCGTGCAGCGCGGTTCGTTCGAGCTGCGCCTCGACGGGCTATTGTCGTTCGGCGGGCGCAAGCCGCGCGCGGTCGTGGCGGCGGCTGCGCAAGTGGCGCCGCTCATGGAACTGCAGGCAGAGCAGGAGCGGTTGCTGCAGCGGCTCGGGCTGGAGCCGGAAGGCCGCAAATACACGCCGCACGTCACGCTCGCACGATTGCGCGACTCGTCGAGCCGGCAGGTCGCCGATTACCTCGCTGCTCGCGGTCACTACCGCTCCACATCGTTTCAGGTATCGCGCTTCGTGTTGTTCTCCTCGCGTGCCTCGGTTGGCGGCGGTCCTTACGTCGTGGAGGCGGATTACCCGCTTAAGGAGCGTGAACTGAGGCGGGCATAGAATTACGCCCGCAACATGCGCGACTGTAGGTCCAGCATCGCGGTGGCAAAGCCGTGGCCGTCGGTGAGAAGTTCGCGCATCAGCGACAAGAGCGTTGGTCGCGAGGACTCGACTTCACCGACGACGCTGTCGAAATCGAACGACAATTCGGCATCGAACTTGCGCGCAAGCTGCTGCATACGCGCGTTGTCGGCGAGACAGGCCATATGCAGGAGGCGAAAGCCACGGTTGCGGGCGGCGAGCAGGGTGCGCGCCAGCAGCGCCGAACCGATGCCGTGGCTCTGCCAAGGCCTTTCCACGCTCAGCGCCGCTTCGGCTTGGCGCGGCCGGTTCGAGGCCAGCGGCCGCAGTTCGGCGGCGCCGCGTAGCGCGCCGCCAAGGAAGCAACCGTGTACGACCGCATCAGGCGCAGCCGATTGTTCGACATAATTGCGGATGAAATCGTCGGACACGCCGCCGCCGAACCTGTTGCGCCGGCTCTGCGGATCGAGCCTCAGCATATGCTCGCGGTATTCGCCAATTTCGCCGATCCACAATTTGCGGATTACGGCGCCCTCGGGAAGAACTTCTTGCATAGTACGGGCCTCCTGACGTTGTCGTCGATGAAGACCCTCCTCGCCGCATCCTCCCGAACGAGCGCGCACCGAATCGAAACAGCATGTTATATGGCAGCGAAGTATGGCAAGCAGAAGCAATGAACAACATGCGCGCATTCCAAATACGCATGGCTTGTTGATTGTCGCAACGATTTGATGACTGCAGACTCCCGACATGAGCAGTGACAAGAGGCCAAGCCTCAGGGGTTTGCCGCCGCGTCCGGCCAATCCGCAAATGGCGACCTCGATCACCGCGCAATTTGCCGCCGGCGTCGCCGCGGGCCGGATCGAAAGCGACTCTGCCCAGCGTGCCGTCGTTGACATGCTTGCGCAGCTTGAAGGGCGCATTGCGCAATTTCGCTTGGCGCGCAAGTCGTCGTCGCTCGGCTGGCTGTTCGGCCACCGCGAGAGCAGGCAAGAGCCGATCAAGGGCATCTACATCTACGGCGACGTCGGTCGCGGCAAGACCATGCTGATGGATTTGTTCTTTGAAGCGAGCCCGGTCGTGCGCAAGCGCCGCGCCCATTTTCACGAATTCATGCTCGACGTGCACGAACGCGTCTACGCTTTCCGGCAAAAAATGAAGCTTAACGAGCATCAAGGCGAGGATCCGATCCAGCTCACCGCCGCACAGCTTGCGCAGGAAGCCTGGCTTCTCTGCTTCGACGAATTTCACGTCACCGACATTGCCGATGCCATGATCCTGGGCCGGCTTTTCGCGCACATGTTCGAGCGCGGCGTGGTCATGGTCGCCACTTCGAACCTGCCGCCGCACGATCTCTACAAGGACGGATTGAACCGCACCCTGTTCGTGCCGTTCATCCACCTGCTGGAACAGCACATGGACGTAGTGCGGCTCGACGCGCGCATAGATTTTCGCCTGGAAAAACTCGCCGGTATGCCGGTGTGGTACGTGCCCGCCGATGCCAGGGCCGACGCTGCGCTCGACGACGCTTGGCGGCGGCTCACCGGCGGACAGCACGGGGTAGCCTATAATCTGCCGCTCAGGGGCCGTAGCGTGCGCGTGCCGCGCGCCGCGATGGGCGTGGCGCGCTTTACGTTCCACGATCTGTGCGAACAGCCGCTCGCCGCCGCCGATTATCTGCGCATCGGCCGTGAATACCACACCATCATCCTCGACCACGTTCCGGTAATGACTTTCGCCACGCGCAACGCCGCCAAACGTTTCATCATTCTGATCGATACGCTCTACGACATGAATGTGAAGCTGATCGCGTCCGCCGCCACCGAACCTGACGTGCTCTATGATGCCGACGAGGGTTTCGAGGCCCAGGAATTCAAACGCACCGCTTCCCGCCTCATCGAGATGGGCTCGCAGGCCTATCTCGGCCGCCCGCACGGCGCCGCTTATGCGCAGGCCTCGGGCTCCACGACCGGTATCGTCGAGACTTGAGGGACCGAAGCGCGCCCCGGCTTGAACGGGTCTGCCGAAAGGTTTAAGCACCGCGACGGCCCTTTATCCTTTCGTCAATCAAGGAAATTTGTCGGATGGCGCGAAACAAGATTGCATTGATCGGTGCGGGTCAAATTGGCGGCACGCTGGCGCTTTTGATTGGTCTGAAAGAGCTCGGCGACGTCGTTCTGTTCGACATCATGGAGGGCGTGCCGCAGGGTAAGGCGCTCGATCTCGTTCAGGCGTCGCCTATCGAGGGCTTCGATGCGCGGATCGCCGGCGTCAATTCCTACGAGGGGATTGAGGGCGCATCGGTGTGCATCGTCACCGCCGGCGTGCCGCGCAAGCCGGGCATGAGCCGTGACGATCTGCTCGGCATCAATCTCAAGGTGATGGAGCAGGTCGGCGCCGGCATCAAAAAATACGCGCCCAATGCCTTCATCATCTGCATCACCAATCCGCTCGACGCCATGGTCTGGGCGTTGCAAAGGTGTTGCGGGCTGCCCAAGAATATGGTGGTCGGCATGGCCGGCGTGCTCGACTCGGCGCGCTTTCGCTATTTCCTCGCCGACGAGTTCAACGTGTCGGTGGAGGACGTCACCGCCTTCGTGCTCGGCGGTCACGGCGACAGCATGGTGCCGCTCGTTCGCTATTCCGCCGTAGCTGGTATTCCGCTGCCCGATTTGGTCAAGATGGGCTGGACCAGCGAGGCGCGCATCAATGAAATCGTCGACCGCACGCGCAACGGCGGCGGCGAGATCGTTAGCCTGCTCAAGACCGGCTCTGCCTTCTATGCGCCGGCCGCCTCGGCCATCGCTATGGCCGAGAGTTATTTGCGCGATAAGAAGCGCGTCCTGCCGGCCGCAGCTTGGCTCAACGGCGAATACGGAATCAAGGACCTCTATGTTGGTGTGCCCGTGGTGATCGGCGCCAAGGGTGTCGAGCGCGTCGTCGAGATCGAGCTCAACGCCGCCGAGCGCACCATGTTCGACAAGTCGGCGGAAGCGGTGCAGACGCTGGTTGATGCCTGCAAGAAGATCGCGCCGGATTTGGGAAATTGACCACGCTGTCAGGCTCCGCAAAGGCGGAGCATCCAGTAATCGCCAACGATCACGATGGTTCGCTCTAATTCAATGCTTACGTTTACTGGATTGCCCGCCTGCGCGGGCAATGACAATCGGCGGGATCCATGAACATCCACGAATATCAGGCGAAGGCCGTGTTGCGCGAATTCGGCGTGCCGGTGCCGCGCGGCATTCCGGCATTCAGCGTCGAGGAGGCCGAAAAGGCCGCCAAAGAGCTCGGCGGCCCGGTCTGGGTGGTGAAGGCGCAGATTCATGCCGGCGGGCGCGGCAAGGCGGGCGGCGTCAAAGTCGTCAGATCGATCGAGGACGTGAAGCGCGAAGCGGCGCGGCTGCTCGGTTCGACGCTCGTCACGCACCAGACCGGGCCGCACGGCAAAGAGGTTCGCCGCCTCTACATTGAGGAAGGTTCCGCGATTGATCGCGAATATTATCTGTCAGCGCTGGTCGACCGCGCCACCTCGCGCGTCGCCTTCGTCACCTCCACCGAGGGCGGCGTGGAGATCGAGGAAGTGGCGCGCACGCATCCTGAAAAAATCTTAAGTTTTTCCGTCGACCCGGCAACCGGTTTCATGCCGCATTACGCCCGCCGCGTCGCCCGCGCGCTCGGATTCGGCCGCGAGGTCGCCAAGCAGGCCGAGGCCGTGCTGCCTAAGCTCTATGCGGCGTTTCTCGCCAAAGATATGAGCATGCTGGAGATCAATCCGCTCGTCGTCACCAAAGGCGGCGAACTCATTTGCCTCGACGCCAAGATCGGCTTTGA
Source organism: Xanthobacteraceae bacterium (assembly GCA_030037065.1). GTDB lineage: Bacteria > Pseudomonadota > Alphaproteobacteria > Rhizobiales > Xanthobacteraceae > BOG-931. The sequence goes on along the minus strand of JASHRW010000273.1, from coordinate 623 downwards.
CGACAATGCGCTCTACCGCCATCCTGAAATCGTGGCGTTGCGCGATTTGACCGAGGAAGACGAAAAAGAAATCGAGGCGTCAAAGTACGACCTCAATTACGTGGCGCTCGACGGCACCATCGGCTGCATGGTCAACGGCGCCGGGCTTGCCATGGCGACCATGGACATCATCAAACTCTACGGCATGGCGCCGGCGAACTTCCTCGACGTTGGCGGCAGCGCCACGAAGGATAAGGTCGCCGCGGCGTTCAAGATCATCACCTCCGACCACAACGTCAAAGGCATCCTGGTCAACATCTTCGGCGGCATCATGAAATGCGATGTCATTGCCGAGGGCGTGGTCGCCGCAGTGAAGGATGTCGGCTTACGAGTGCCGCTGGTGGTGCGGCTCGAAGGCACCAACGTCGATCTCGGCAAGGAGATCATTGCCAAATCGAATCTCAATGTCACTTCCGGCGACGACCTCGACGACGCCGCACAGAAGATCGTCCGCGCGGTGAAAGAGGCGGCGTGATGTCCATCCTCATCGACAAGAACACCAAGGTCATCTGCCAGGGTTTTACCGGCAAGAACGGTACGTTCCATTCCGAGCAGGCGATCGCCTACGGCACCAAGATGGTCGG
>JASHRW010000272.1 GCA_030037065.1 Xanthobacteraceae bacterium | reverse complement strand
GACCGTGCCGAGCGCGTTGACCAGGACAGGGACGTTGTTCAGCACGACGGTTGCGGCGCCCACCGATTGAGGCCCGACCTGTTGAAAACGTCCGGTGGCCTGCTTGGGAGCGTGCACCCAGCGCGCGATCTGATAAACGCCGAGGCCGAGTACGAGAACGAGGATCAGCCCAAGACCGATCCGGCCCTTGGAAAAGGTGCGGCCCCTGACGGCCGGCTCGGGCGCCGTTCGCCGCAAGTTCGGCGCCAAATCGTCGTCGGTGCGCGTTCGTTCGTCCATCGTGGGCGTTCATTCATCCCGCGGGTGTCGACATATAATGTGAGCCGCCATGCGTCGCCTAATGAATATTTGCCAATAATCGGCTTGCCGCAGCGCCAGGCAGGTCATGGGCCCGGCAGCACCAGTCGCCTAACGAATATGCACGCGAAGCCGGCTGCCTCGCACAGTTTCCCAGGAATCGCCCGCTAAATCAAGGCGTTAAACCGTATCTGGCGGCCGCGGTTGCGCTCCGCCCCATTATTTCGTCGGCAGTTGCGGCAATATTGAGAACGACGCTTGCAGCTCCTTTTGGGTGGGCAGCAAGGTCGTATCCCAACTGCCGCCGAGATCCTCGATCAAGGTGACGCTGGCGAGGAACAAATTCTGCCGGGCGGTCAACGCGGCTTCCTCGTCGGCGAGCAACGTTATTTGCGCGGTAGCCACGGTGGTGTAGGCGATAATACCTCTGTTCAACTGGTCTTCATAAACGTCGACGGCGATGCGTTCCTGGCGCGCCGCCTCCTCGTCCACAGCGAGTTGCCGGCTGAGCAGCCGGATCGCTGCGAGTTGGTCCTCCACACCTTGAAATGCGGTGAGCACGGTCTGCCGGTAATTGGCGACGCTCTGCCAGTAGGTCGCCCGCGCGGCGTCAAGCTCGGCCGCGAGCAGGCCGCCCTGCAATATCGGCTCCGATGCCGCTGCGCCGAGCGACCAGACTTCGTTGGCGACGCTGAACGGCAGCGGGTTCTTGCCGATCCATTCCAGCATGCCCGACAGACTGATGTCGGGATAAAACGCGGCCTCGGCGACGCCGATCAGCGCATTTTCCTGCTGCATCGTGCGTTCGGCCTCGGCGATGTCGGGACGCCGTTCGAGCAAGGTCGACGGCACCGTGACCGGAATTCTCGGAATCGTGCCCGATAATGCGTACGGCGCGATCGTCAGCTCGGCGGGCGGCCTGCCGATCAGCATGGCGATGGCGTGCTCGTATTGCGCGCGCTGGACGCCGGCGTTGAGGTACTGCCCTTGCGCCATCAAAACTTGCGCGTCGGCGGCGGCCGCGTCGCCGCGCGTTATGCCGCCGGGCGTGCCGGTCGACGGACCGTAGCCGGCTTTATATTGGTTGTTCACGACGTTGTAGGTTTTCTTGTATTCCGCGATCGTGCGCGTAAGCAGATCGCGCAAGGCGTCCATCGCGCGCATATTGAAATAGGCGGTGACGAGCATCGCTTGTTCGGAGAGCTTGACGTCGGCGAGCTCGGCGGCGCTCGCCTGCGCGGCCGACGTGTTGGCCTCGATCTGGCGGCGCACTTTGCCCCACAGGTCGAGATCCCAGCTCGCCGACAATTGCGGGACGAAGGTCGTGGTGTAGATGCCGTGACCGGCGGCGGCAGCGGCGCTGCCGCTTAGACTCGAGGAAGCGCCGACAGCATTCGGCCCTGTCCGCGTGCGGGTGTAGTCGTAGTTCGCGGTCAAGGTCGGAAACAGGGCGGCTTGCGCCTCTCTGACGACGGCGCGGGCCTGCTCATACGCTGCCGCCTGCGCCGCGACGGTCTGATTGGAAACCTCGACCTGGCGCAGCAGCAAGCCGAGTTTCTTGTCGCGATAGGGCGCCCACCAATCGCCGCGATCCAAGGCATCGCTGGGCGTCGCAAGCTTCCAGCCCTTAAGCTCCTTGAATTTTGTCGGGACCGGTGCGGCTGCGGGCTTGTAATCGGGACCAACCGCGCACGCGGCAAGCAAAAGCCCGAGCGTCACCGACAACGAAAGGGCGGAGGTTGCCGCGCGCGAACAAGCTGCGCGCTGCAGCCAACAAACGCCACGCCTACCAGCTTGCGCCAACGCCTGCACAGCCGCAAACCTTTTCGCGGAATCCCCGCTGCACCCGACACAATGAGGAACGCATCCGATCATGCCCGCCGCTGCACGGCGGATCATGAGCCGGATTACTCCTTTACACGCCGCTGCCGGCGCCCCCCGGCAATCGCGTTAACCATGCTGCCCGACGCGTGGGGCAATATCAACAGTGCAGGGGCGCTGCCGCACGCTTGTCATCCTTTCTGTCGGACAATGTGATATTCAGGCGACAGTCGGCGCGGGCGGGCTGTTCGGCGACCGCGCGCCGCGGCGGGCGCTTATTCCACCGATGGAGGCGCAAATGCCCTATACTTACACGCTTACCACGGTCATTCCGGCCACTCCGCAGGAGATTTATCGGGCCTGGCTCGACAGCGAAGCCCATTCCGAGATGACCGGCGGCGAGGCCATCATGTCGAACGAGGTCGGCGCCGAAGTGTCGGCGTGGGACGGCTATATTACCGGTACGAATCTCGAGTTGGTCCCCGGCGAGCGCATCGTCCAGTCCTGGCGCACCAGCGAATTCACCGACGAGCACAAGGATTCGATCGTCACCGTCATGCTCGAACCGATGGACGAGGGGACCTTGCTGACGCTCATACACAGCAATGTGCCCGACGACCAGACGAGCTATGAGGAGGGCGGTTGGGAATCGCAGTATTTCGAACCGATGAAGGTCTACTTTGCTGGCATCGAGCAGGAAGAAGCAGCAACGGAGCCGCCGGAGCCCGCTCTATCACCGCCTGAACCCGAGCCGCCGCGCGCGTCGGCTGAGACCGCACACCGAGCCGTACCGCCGGTGAAGGTTACCGGCGCCAAAAGGAAGCCCAGAAAGGCGTCGGCGAAGGCCAAGCGCGGGACGGCAAAACCGAGGGCAAAAAAAGCGCGGCGTGCGACGCCCAAGCGGTCGGTGTCAAAGAGAACCACGCCGAAGAGAAGCACACCCAAGAGCAGCGCGCCCAAGAGCGCCGCGCGCAAGAGTACGGCGCCGAAGAGAGCCGCCGCCAAGCGTAAATCTGCAAGCCGCAAACGCGCCCGCCGCTGACCGCGGCTGCATTCTAGAAAATGCCGCGTCCGGCACCTCGCGCGTCATCGGGCTACACTGGCCGAACATATTGATCGGGACGCCGGATTGGACGGACCGATCGAGCAGCGGCCGGTGCGGCGCATGTGCATCGCAGCATCACGCCCGCGTGCGTTCCTCACATTTTCGGGAACACCTGAGACAAATTGGCGTTCTCCCTGGTGAGGTTTCGTGCCCAATTCATAGATTCAATTAAAGATCATTTGTCAGAAGGAACGTATCGTGCGTAGCTCGACGACTGCGAAGATTTCGACCGCGGTTGGCGCGACCGCGTTGGTGCTGTGTGTTGCGGTAGGCTCTGCCATCGCGGCGCCAAACCATCCCGGTCCGCATCCGGGCGGTGGCGCGCATTTCACGCCGCATGTGAACGCCGCCCCGCGCATCACGCCGCATGTGAGCGCCGGTCCCCGTTTCACGCCGCACATAAGTGCCGGCCCGCGCTTCAGGCCGCATATCCACGTCGGGCGTATCGGCCGACCGGCTGTTCGCGGCCGCTTGCATCTGCATCCGCATGCGCGGCTCACGCGCGGCACGCCGCCGATCATGCACGCTCATCACGGTAGATTTGCGCTGCACCATCCGACGCCGAATGTCGCCGGCACTAAGATGGGACGCAACGCCACTCTCCATCCCGGCGTGACGGGCAGAACCGACCCGAGGAATTTCGCCGCGCACCGCCACCTCGCCGGCCTGGGCGCGTTCCACCCGTTCTTCCACCGCGGTTGGCATCGGCACGGCCATCTCGGCTGGGTCGGTCCGCTGTTCTGGCCGTACGCCTATGGCGACTTTTTCTATTACGCGCTGTGGCCCGACGAATACGCCTATTACGATCCGTTCTGGTATTACGGCTATGACGACGTCTACGAGGGCATTTTCTCGCCCTATAATTACACCGAATACGTGCAAGGACCGGGCGCGCCGGAACGCGCAGCCGCGCTCACCAAGAGCGTAGAGCAGAGCTGCACTGACGAGGCAAACGAGGTCACCGGCTGGCCGATCGATCAGATACAGACCGCGCTGCAACCCAATAAGCAGCAGATTGCGCTGCTTGACGCTCTCGGCAATGCCGTCGTCAAGGCAAGCGACGTGATCAGAACGCACTGTCCGACCAAACTCGCGTTCACGCCGACCGATCGCCTGGCCCAGATGCAGGACCGCTTGCAGGGGCTGGTGCAAGCGGTGAATATCGTGCAGCCGCCGCTCGCCAAATTCTACGACTCGCTGTCCGACGAGCAGAAAGCCCGCTTCAACGATATCGGCGCACCGGGCGGCAAGCAGCCGGGCAAAAATCCGCCGCCCAATCCGCAAGCCGAATGCGGCCAAAACGTCATGTCGTTTCCGGCCGATCGCATCGAGCAGTCGCTGCACTTAAGCGACGCGCAGCACGCCAAACTCGAGGCCTTGCAGGCGGCCAATGCCAAGGCCGCCGACCTGATCAAGGCGTCGTGTCCGAGCGAACTGCCGGCGACGCCGCCGGACCGGCTCGCCGGCGAAGGGAAACATCTGCAGGCCATGCTGCAAGCCGTGCAGACGATCCGCCCGCCGCTCGGCGATTTCTATAATTCGTTGTCCGACGAGCAGAAGGCGCGGTTCAATAATCTCGGCCGGCAGTTGTTTGCCGCGAAATAGAGGCGTCCTAGGCGGAGCGTCGCCCGGGTCGGCGGACCACTCTCACTTTGCCGCTGCCTTCGCCGCCACAGAAGAATTGGTCGCCGCCGTCGGACTCGAGCCCCGATACGCTTGTACCCGGCGGCATATTGAGCTTTTCCAAGACCTCGCCGGTGCGGGGATCGACACGTCGTAAATCGCTTTCATCGCCTTCGGACGTGGCGTGCCAGAGCTCCCCATCGGTCCAGGTCACCCCGGTGACGAAGCGGTTGGATTCGATGGTACGAAGAACTTCCCCGGTGCGCGGATCGATCTGATGGATTTTCCGGTTTCGATATTGGCCCATCCAGAGTGTCCCTTCGGCCCAGGCGAGCCCCGATCCGGCGCCGCCGGGCGCGGCAATCGTTGCCAGCACGCGGCCGGTATTCGGGTCGATCTTCTGGATGCGGTCGCCGGAAAGCTGGAACAGGTGGCGACCGTCGAAGGCCGTTCCAGCATGCGCGGCGACGTCGATCGTGCGAACCTGCTTGCCGGTCTTCGGATTGAGCGCGTTCAACCTGTCGCCCGACGCAAACCAGACGTGCTGGCCGTCATAAGTGACGCCTGCCACGTGTTCAACGTCGGAGAAGGGACCGTATTCGCGGATGATTTCGGCAGTCGATTTTTTCATGGGGCGATCTTAGCCCCTCGGCAGCGGGCCGGGGAGTAACAAGGTTGTCGTGAAACCCGGCAGCGGCCGAGTCGTCCAGCGCCGCGCGCGGCCGCGGCCATACGACTGAACCTTGCCGGCCGCCGCGAGCGCTTCGAGCGCGCGTTGCACGGTGCGGGCGCTCGCTCCGAGCGCAAGCGACAGTGCCGAGCTCGACCAAGCCTCGCCGTCGGCGAGGAAGGCGAGCACCGAGGCATTCTGATCTTCGACCGGCGGAGCCAGCACGACGACCTTGCCCGCGCCCCGCGGCGCCAGCCCAAAACCACGCACCGTTGCGCTCACGTCCGCAAAAGCGCGAAGCTTGGAGCGAAGCCGCCCGATTTCGACGCGCAGCCGCGCGCGATGCAATTCATCGGCGTGCTTTGCCCGAAACGCACGGGTAAGAAGCGTGCTCCGCAATACGTCAGCGGGCCAGGCTTCGCCAAGCGCCCGTGCCAGTGCGAACAAGACCGGCCGCGTCGCCAGCGAAACCACTGTGTCTGCATCGCGCACGACATGGCGGCATGCGTCTACGACAAGAGCGCCGGAAGCCAGCACCGCTTCAACCTCATCGAGCAGCAAAAGCCGGCCTTCGCCAAGCGCAATCAGGCGCGCGGCCGGCGTGTTCAAGACCTGCTCCGTGCTTTCGACCTCCGCTATCAGCGCCGGGATACCTGCATCGCGCGCGGCACGCCCGGCCCGCGCAAGCGCATCGCGCGCCGCGTTGATCCGCAGACGCCGCATCGCGATCCCAGCGGCTACAAGCTCGTGGGCGGCGCGCAACGCCGGCAGTAGCGGCGCGGCATCGAACGTCGCCAGCGCGCGCTCGGCTTCGTCCAGGCGGCTGATCAGGACAAGACGCCGAATCTCGAGATGCCGCGCGTGCGCGGCGTTGGCGCGGTCGCTGTGCCGCTCGAGCGCCACCCGCGCCGTCTCGAGCGTCTTGGTGGAAAAGCTCAAGTCGCGCGAGACCAGCGCAATCTCGGCCTCGGCAACGATACAGCGCGCTCGCGCCACCGCCTCTTTCGCTCCAAAGGCGCGCGCCGCTTTTCGCAGCAAGGCCTTGGCGCGAACGAGATCGCCAAGTTGCGCCATCGCGATGCCGCGCAGCGCCAGCGCCGGCGCATCGTTGCGGAGGGAAATCCACTTTAAGGCGCCTAGCGGATCGCCCGCGGCCAGTGCCTGCGCGGCGGCGGCAATCAGCGAATCCATCGAAATCCCGCCAAACTTGTAACTCCCACCCTTTTCCTCTCCGTCGCTACATCTGTCTCACGATCAATGCTCGCGAAGGAGACACGGACATGGACATTCTGCACAAGGTCGGAATCAAATCGTCGTCGCTGGACAATGTCTATAACGCGTTGGCCGCCCTGGATGGCCTTTCGCGCTGGTGGACGAGCGACACGCGAGGGGAAAGCAAGGTTGGCGGCATCATCCAATTCCGCTTTGGCGCCGGCGGCTTCGATATGAAGGTTCTCGAACTGCAGCCTGCCAAGCGGGTTCTGTGGCAGGTCGCCGACGGGCCCGAAGAATGGCTCGGCACCAAGATCAGCTTCGACCTCAAACAGAACGGCGACTGGATCATCGTCCTGTTCAAACACCAGGGCTGGAAGGCGCCGGTGGAATTCATGCACCACTGCAGTACCAAATGGGCGGTTTTCCTCTTGAGCCTTAAGGCGCTGCTTGAGACCGGCAAAGGCGCGCCATGGCCGAACGAGATCAAGCTCGACAGTTGGGAATAGTCAGACGCCCGCCATCGGCGAGCAAAGGAACGGAGACAACGATGACAAACATCATGAGACATGAATTGGGAGGCCCAAAGTGGTCGACCGCGCGGCATTTCAAGCGGAGCTAGACGCGCGTTGCGGCTTCGCGAGAAGGCGCACACGCGAGACGGCGCCGCCATCGCGGCCGCCGGCGAAGGCAAACACCT
>JASHRW010000271.1 GCA_030037065.1 Xanthobacteraceae bacterium | reverse complement strand
GATAAAGACTTCGGGCGAGGCGATGATCTCGAAGCCGCCGGAATGGTGCTCGCCGATCCACGCCTCGTCAAAGCCGAGCGTGTCGAGCAGCGTCACCAGTTGCAGATCGCGTTCGATCGCGTAAGTCGGGTCGAGGTTGAGCGCATGGAATGGCCCCATGAAGATGCCGAAGCGCAGCTCATGGTGCGGCAATGCGTCTCCTCTGTGTTCATTCATGCGATTTATTCCTCGTCTGCGCGTCTCGAACGATCCGCCCCAAAGTCGTGTGCCGGTTATCGTGGACCATCTTCAAGCGCGAAACAAATGCCTGACGGGTCTTTGCGCCTGTTTGACACTGCCTTATGATTAAAGTCGAAGCAGCATTTTGACGGCAGAGGACCGGCAATGAGGACGAACAGGCGACGCAAGGACGCCGAACCAAAGAACGCCGAGCACGGAACGGCACCGAGCCAAAGGGATGAAGGCTGGGACGAGCGGTTGCGGCTCGTCGGCGATGCCAAGTTTGTGCACGTCGAGTGGAGCGGAAAGGACAATCCATCCTGGCCGCTGCCGAAAAAGTAGATGCGACGCCTCGCGCGGGGCGCGGGGCGGGCAAGGCCGGAGTTTGCGGTCATGTTGTTTCTGGTGGTCTCGACGCCGCGGCCGGAACGGCCTTCAGAACTCGCCAAGACGCGACAATCGTTCTGGCCCTGGATCGGCGGCTACCAGGCGCGCGGCGTCTGCCGGCAGATTTATGCGCGCGCCGGGCGCGGCGCGGTCGCGGTTCTCGATGTCGAGAACAACGATGCGCTCCATCGCATTCTCAATGAATGGGCGGATATCATTCCGGCCCATTTCGACATTTATCCGCTGATCGATCCCGAAACGGCCCAGCGCATATTGGCGGCGCAAGAGGCGGCGAACAAATAACGCCCTTGCAAGCCGTCGCCGGCTGGCGCTACTCGCTCGGTGAAATGCCGGCGGCCTTGATCACCTTACCCCACAATTCGCGCTCGTCGGCGAAGAACTTTGCCGCCTCGGCGCGGCTGCCTCCCGCCAAATCCATGCCCAAGGCTTTGGTCTTATCGATGAACGCGGGCTCTGCCATGCAATCGGCCACGTCGTTGTTGATTTCGTCGGCGATGTCGTCGGGCACGCCGGGCGGCGCGACGATTCCGAAGAACGTCACCGCGCGATAACCGACAACCCCGGCCTCGGCCAGAGTCGGGACATCGGGCAGTTGTGGTACGCGGTGTGTGGCGCCCACGGCGACGATCTTTTCCTTGCCGGCCTCATAGAGCGGCCGCGCGGTCGCCATCATGTCAAACATCATGTCGACATTGCCGGCAAGCACGTCGTCGACCGCCGGGCTCAAACCCTTGTAGGGCACCTGCAGTAGTTTGACTTTGGCGAGCATCTCGAATTCGATCGTCGCGAACTGGCCGAGCGAGCCTACGCCGGGCGTGGCCGAGGTGATTTGCCCCGGCGTGGCTTTGGCGTCGGCGATCACCTGCGCGATGCTTGAGGCGTCGAAATGCGGACTTACCGCCAGCACATAGGGCGAAGTCGCGACCACGGCAATCGGCGTCCATTTGGTCATGTCGTACGGCATGGTTTGATACATGAACGCATTGGTGGCGAGTGGCCCCGGCGAGGCGAACAGCAGCGTGTATCCGTCGGGCGCGGCGCGAAAGACTTGCTCGGCGCCGACATTGCCGCCGGCGCCGCCGACGTTCTCCACGATCACCGATTGCTTCCATTTCTGCCCGAGTTGTTGCGCCAAGACGCGCGCCAACAGATCGGTGCCGCCGCCTGGCGGGTAGGGGACAATCATCTTCACCGGCCGGGAGGGGAACGCCGATTGCGCGTGGCCGTCGGCGGCTGCGATTGCGACTGCGACAATCGCCACCAACAGGCTCGTCGCGACCCTTAAGCATCGCATGGTCGTCCTCCTGCTCCGCCCGTTGCGCCCTCTTTATGCATGTTATGGGAGGCGGCAAGATCGCGCCAGCGCGGCTCGCGACCGCGGTGCTGACAAGCCAACGCCGCGGATGTAGACAGGAAGGAAGCCCGTGGAGGATAGCCCGTGCTCGCCCGCGACGATAAAAATCAGAACAACATTGCGACTGATTACGTCGCCCGTGCGCGGGCGCTGGTGCCAAAGATTGAGGCTACCGCCGACCGCATCGAAGCAGAACGGCGCATCGTGCCCGAAATCGTCGCGGCTTTGCACGAAGCCGGGATTTTCCACATGCTGCTGCCGCCTTCGCTCGGCGGTGGCGGCGCCGACATCGTGACGTTCAACGAGGTGATCCAAACCGTCGCCGCTGCCGACGCCAGCACCGCTTGGTGCCTCGGCCAGCAGATCGCTTCGACGCAGGCGGCGGGCTACCTCGATCCAAAAATCGCGCGCGACGTGTTCGGGCCGCCGCACGGCGCGGTGGCCTGGGGGCCGCCGGCAGGTGCGAAGGCAGTCGTCGTCGACGGCGGCTATAAGGTCAACGGCCGCTGGCGATTTGCCAGCGGCAGTGGCCATTGCTCGTGGATCGGCGGCCACTCGGCCGTGATCGAACGCGACGGCAAGCCGCGCCTCGACGACCAGAACCGCCCGATCATGCGCACCATGCTGTTCCGCAAGGAGCAGGCGGCATGGACCGACATCTGGCACGTTGTCGGGCTGCGCGGCACCGGCAGCAATCAGTACGAAGTCAAGGATCTGTTCGTGCCGGACGCCTATACGACCTGGCGCGATCAGCAGTCCGACCGCACCAACGATGGGCCGCTCTACAACATCCCACTGCTCACGCTCTACGGCATCGGCTTCTCCGGCGTGGGCTTAGGCCTTGCGCGAGCGAGTCTCGACGCCTT
>JASHRW010000270.1 GCA_030037065.1 Xanthobacteraceae bacterium | reverse complement strand
TAAGGCCAGCCTGCGCGCCGTTGCCGTTGAGGATGTCATCGGTGCTGGCCACTGAGGGCTCATTCGCGGCGCTGCCGGAGAACAGATAGTTGCTGCCAACTTGGGTATTAAGCAGCGAAACGATCTGATCGAGATAGCTCGCCGCCGATTCCTGAATGGACGTTTGGCCGTTGCTGTCGAGGCTGAATGTGCCCTGGTCGGTGATCGATTGCGCGACCGAGTTGCCGACGTCGCCAAGCTCGCCCAGTACCGACTGAGCGATGCTCAACGTCGTCCCCACGGTCGTGGCGGTGCTGCTGTAGCCGTTGATGGCCGAGAGCTGAGCGTTCAGCTCCAGGACCAAGCCAGCCTGCGAGTCGAGGCCCGAATAGGTTTGCGCCGCTTCACCAGTGCCCAGTTGCTCGCTCAGCGTGCTAAGCTGAGTGAACATATTGTTCTGCGCTGCCAGCGTGGCCGCGGTAATCGAGCCGGGTCCAGTAATGCTCATCACGTCCCCACTTGCAGCAACGTCGCCATCAGCTCTTGGACCGTCGTCATCACTCTCGCATTGGCGGCATAAGCGTTCTGCAGCGCGATGAGGTTAGACATCTGCGTATCGATGTTAACGCCCGATTGGCTGTTAAAACTGGTTTGCAGTGTATTCAAGACGGTATCCTGTCCCTGCTGCAGATTGCTTGCCGCGTTCGCCGCCTGGCTCTGCTGGCTGACGATCTGGCTCATGTAGTCGGTCAGCGTGCCGCTATACGGCGCCTGCGCGCTGCCGATTCCCGTGCTCGACGAATAGTTCAGCGAGGCGTTGGTGAGCTGATTGAGGATGAAATTCGGCCGCGTCGCGTCACCTGAGGCGGTATCCGAGGAGTAATCGACCAAGCTGGACGGCGAGGAAACGAGCGCGGGATTGACCTCGATGGTGCCGGCCAAGCCCGTGGTCTGCGAGCCACCGGCAGTGATGGCGCCGGTGATCGGCTGGCCGTTGCTGTCGGTAAATAGCGGAAGCGCAGCGCTGCCGCTCTGGAGCGAGGTCACCGTGGAGGTCTCCGCGAGCGAATTCACGGTGACGCCACTGCCTGCGTTGAGCACTTGCAAAACCGAGCCGGAAGGGTTCGAGAATTGCAGGTTCGTTCCCAGAGCAGCGTTGAGTTGCGCCACTACCGAACTCATGCCGCCGGAAAAGTCGACGCCGATCTCTTGATTGCTCGAGGTCGACGAATTCTGCGGCAGCGTCCCGCCGGCGCCCAGCGATACGATGGTGACGGTCTGCTGTGCACCAGAGCTGTTGGTATAGGTGAGCTGAATGGTGTTGCCAGGCTGCAGCGAGCTGGTGTCGATGCCATATCCTGACTGCGTCCCTGAGCTGACTGCCGTGCCGCTCGTCGTCTTGTTCGATAACGCCTGCGACATTTGGTTGGCCAACTCATCGAGCTGGTTCTGCGCCTGCGGCAAAACAGTGTCGCGCATTTGCACATAGGCGGCGATTTGTCCCGACTGGATGGCGCCGGAGGCGATCAGATCGGTCGTGGTACCGCTTGGCGAGGTGAGCGTGATGGTGCCGACGCCGTCCTCGCTCGGATCGGCGCTCCACAGCGATGTCGCCGACAGCGTGCCCACGTTATCGAAGCTGAGCTGTGAGGCTTGCGTGCCGGCGACAAGTTGTTGGCCCGTTCCAGTGAACAATGACACCTGGCCGTTGGAATTCTGCACCACGGTGACGTTCATCAGCTGGGTGAGCTGGGTGACATCTTGGCCGCACTGGTCCTCGAGCTCCGCCCCGGCACTGGTATTGGTCGGCGTGCTCTGGAGCTGCCCGTTGATCTGGGCAATCTGCTGCAGCAGGCTGTTGGCCGACTGGACGTCATCAGAGATACCCTGTTCAGCCTGCGTACGTAGCTGCTGGATGCTCGAGGTCATCGAGTTGAGATTTTGCGCCAATTCCTGCGCCGCGCCAATCACCGCGCTCTGCTGCGACGTCGATGAAGGATTCGTCGCCAGCGACTGTACTGCGCTGGTGAAATCGTCGAAGATCGCGTCGAACGAGGTCGATGATCCCGGCGTTCCGTAGATCTGCTGTAGCTGCTGGTAAAGCTGAGAGCTGGTGTCGGCAAATGAATCGCCGGAGGTTTCCGTCCACAACTGGTTCTGCAGGAGTGTGTTGAGATCGCGATTGACGCCCGCCACATCGACGCTGGTCCCGGTCTGACCAGGGCTTCCGGTCTCAACCTGATTGAGACTCTCGGTGACATAACCGGGCGTATTGGCGTTCGCCACGTTGCCGGCGATCACCGAGATGCTTTGCTGGGTGACGTTGACGCCCGCCAAGGCCGCCGATAACGCCTGGGATAGGCCCATCGCTTTAGCCGTCCGTGCGGCTTAGCGGCGGCCGAAAACGCCGCCGATACATGTTTCGTGATCTCACTGAATCGCTTGCAACAGGCTTTGAATCATCTGGTCGGCCGTGGACATGACGCGCGCGTTGGCCGAATAGGCCTGCTGCGCCACGATCAATTGGCTGAATTGCGTGGCGATATCGACGTTCGACGATTCCAGCGAACTGCCTTCGATAGTGCCCGTGCCCGAGTAAATGGGGCTGCCGGATTCCGGCGTGGCCGCGTAAGCGTCGCCGTTCAGCGCCTCCAAGGCATCCGCGCCGTTAAAGTTTGCCAGCGTGATCTGCGCCAACGGCACGGTCTGGCCGTTCGAGAACGAACCGACCAATTGGTTGTTGGTGTCGACGGACACCGATTGCAGGGACCCCGCTGCATAGCCGTTCTGCTCCAATTGGGTCACGCTCGCCGTGCCACTGGAATTGGCGAACTGGGTGAGCCCGTTGGTGCCGAAATTGATTTCGACGTTGCTCAATGTATCGCCGTTGACGGTGAGGCTCGGCAGGGTCAGCGCAGTGGTCGTCGGCTGGACCAGTTGACCGCTGGAGTTAAAGATGAAGTTGGTGCCGACGTTCTGCCAGGCCGCTTGCGAGCCGGTGGCGCTCGAATTGGTCTGATAGTACAAATTCCACACACTCTCGCCGTTGGCGCTGGTCACCTGGGCCCACCGAAACTGGACGTTCAGTGGGTTGCCGTCGGCGTCGTATGCAGTCAACGAGCCGCCGTCGATCGATTGACTCGTGAAGGTGGACAGATCGCTGCCGATCACGGTCCCGTTTCCCGGCGTTACCGACGTATCTTGAATGCCGAAGGTCGACGGCGAGGCGGTGCCGCCGATGACGAGCGACGCAGTCGGGTCGGTCGCCACCAACGAGATATTTCCGTCGGACGTATCAACAGTGCCGATCACGCCACTGAGATTCTGCACCGCAGTCTGCAATTGCGCCATTGTCGCGACGTCGCCGGTCGCGGTGCCGAAGGTGATGGTCTGCGCCGCTCCGCCCCCGACCGAGACGGTCAGGGTTTCCCCGCTCAAGCTCGTGTCCTGCGTCAGCAGGTTGGTGGGCTGGAAATTGTTGTTTGAACCTCCAAAGCCGAGATTGGAAGCACTGGAGGTACTGCCGGTGGCGGGTGTCACGCTGACCCCGATGGAGGCCGTATCGTTGTTACCGGTGAGAGTCAGACTGCCGTTGCTCAGCGAGGCCGTCACCGCCGCGTTGCCTGAGACGCCGCCGTTGATGGTGTTGATCAGATCACCGATGCTGCTAGAGCTGGTCACCGTGTACGACGTCGTGTTGCCGCTACCATCGGCGATGCTGATTACATCGTTGGCACTGAAGCCGAGAGACGACAGCAGAGTCGAATCGGTTAGGCTGGAGACGTTGCCTGTTCCTGTTGCTGCGGCATCCGGCTCCAGGCTGGCTCCGGTGCCGATAACTTCTGCCCCGGCGATCGGATTATTGGCAAAGTCGTTTGCGTCGAGGGTTCCCGACGTTGGTTCGCTCGGCAGGTTGGCCTCGTAGCTAATCGAGGTTGTTTCCTGCGCGGGAATGAAGTCGTTGTTGAACTGCAGAACCTGAGGAACGCTGCCCTCGGGATTTCCCGTAGTGGGGTCGACCGGAATTCCCATCAGATAATAGCCGGCGCCGTTGACCAGGTAGCCGGAACTGTTCATCTGGAAATCGCCGGCACGCGTGTAATCGTCGATGCCGGAAAATTCCGGCTGATTGTCCGTCGTGCCAGTCGGCATCGCCACCACGAAGAACCCGTCGCCGTTGATCGCCATATCGGTGGAGACCGACGCGCTCTGGATCGTCCCCTGCACCGTATTGGTCGCCACCGAATTAGCGATGACGCCGCCCGAGGTCTGCTCGCCGAGGGCGGCTTGCGAGACGAGATCCTGGAAGCTTGTATCGGTTTCCTTGAAACCGGTCGTCTGCGAGTTGGCGATGTTGCCGGAAATGTTTTGGAGCGCAAACGACTGTGCCTGCAGACCTGCGACGGCGCTGGTCAATGCATCGAAGATACCCATGACTGATCTCCAACTCGGTCCTCAACTCAACGAGCCGCGAAGCCAACGCGCGCCCTAACCCGGACGCTACAGAGCAAGCGCCGTGCCATGGCTTTCGTGATGTTGTTTCAATGGCTTACTATTGGCGGGCGGCGAGCCGACCCGGTGAGGTTATGCCGGCTCCCCGGCAGAATTTGCCGAGCCGATGGCGGTCAGGCTGCCGCGGCTCCGCTTGTGAGCGGCAAGTCCGCCGTGATTTAATTTCGCACGCGTCGCGCAAAACCCAAAAGGAAGGATTCGCATGCGTTTCGAAGGCACCAGCGCCTATGTGGCGACCGACGATCTGAAAGTTGCGGTCAACGCCGCGATCGCGCTGGAGCGCCCGCTCCTGGTCAAGGGCGAGCCGGGCACCGGCAAGACCGTGCTGGCGATCGAAATCGCCAAGGCGCTGTCCGCTCCGCTGATCGAGTGGCACATCAAATCCACCACCAAGGCGCTGCAGGGGCTCTACGAATACGATGCCGTCACCCGGTTGCGCGACAGCCAGTTGGGCGATGCGCGCGTCAAAGACATCCGCAACTACATCAAGCGCGGCAAGCTGTGGGAGGCGTTTGCCGCCGACGAGCGGCCGGTGCTGCTGATCGACGAGATCGACAAGGCCGACATCGAATTCCCCAACGATCTCCTCCAGGAACTCGATCGCATGGAGTTCTTCGTCTACGAGACCGGCGAAACGGTTCATGCCAGGCGCCGGCCGATCGTCGTCATCACCTCCAACAACGAGAAGGAATTGCCGGACGCCTTTTTGCGCCGCTGCTTCTTCCACTACATCCGCTTTCCCGATCCCGATACCATGTGCGCCATCATCGAGGTGCACTTTCCCGGCATCAAACAGCGGCTGGTGGCGGAAGCGTTGAAGCTCTTCTACGAAATCCGCGAGGTGCCCGGCGTGAAGAAGAAGCCGTCGACCTCCGAGCTGTTGGACTGGCTCAAGCTGCTCATGGTCGAGGACATTTCCATCGAGACTTTGCGCGAGCGCGATCCGAAAAGGCTCATTCCGCCGCTGCACGGCGCGCTGCTCAAGAACGAGCAGGACGTGCACCTGTTCGAGCGACTCGCGTTCATGGCGCGGCGCGAGGGGCGGTAGATCGCGCCGCCGGGCTGCCGGACGACATCGTGACGCGATCGAACATCGAAATCGGCCGCACTTTGGAAAATGGCCGGA
>JASHRW010000269.1 GCA_030037065.1 Xanthobacteraceae bacterium | reverse complement strand
GGCCAAAGCGCGGAGTAAACGGCGTTGCCGTAGGCATAGGGCCAGAATAGCGGGCCGACCCAGCCGAGATGATGGTCGCGGCGTTTCATGCTACGGAATCGACCGGCTCGGCTCGATGACTGCACGTCGGCTACACTACCGATCGCGTCGATTGGGACCGTCAGACCTCGCGTCGTGACGTGCCACGAGCGTCATTTTGCGTTGCCGGGCGCAGGCCCGGCGAGGGAGAGCGTGAAGCCGACGCCTTGAATCGGATGTTAAGTTCTGGAACGAGCTACTTGATGGTGGTGGATCCAGCCGGCCTTTCATCCAGAGGTACTCGGCCAGTTCGGGCGATGCGGGCCAGCAGCATGTAGGTCCCCACGACGTAGAGCAGTTCGGTGATTCCTTGCGGGCCGAAGAAGCGTTCCGCCTCGGTATACACTTCGTCGCTCACCTCGATGAGCCGAAGAGCTTCTTCGGCAAACTTGAGGGCGATCTTCTGCTCGTCGCTAAAGCATGCGGCCTGCGTTTCGCCTCTATCGATCGCGTCAATCTGTTCCTGCGTAATGCCGAGAGCTTCTCGCCATACCAAATTCTGTCGCCATATGTACATGCAGTCGGATAACTTTGCGACATAAAGGACAACCAGGCGCGCAACGCGAGCGTCAAGCTTCATGGGCTTGAACAGCAGGTACATGAATTGGATAAATGCCGGGTACAATGTTTTGGCATTTGCTGCTGCGCGGAACAAATTAATCGGCGGCACTTTGTCGAATATCTGGCTGATATTGTCTACAAGCGGTAGTCGTACCGAAAAAGTGTCTTGACTCATCTTCTGCTCCGTACAGGATTACTTATAAGGTCTATAGTTGGACGCGCTGGCAGGAAGGTCGCATGCGGAAAGTGTCATTGACGCGAAGCACCGCTCCTACCACATCAGGCCTTGCTGTGCACCACAGCACAGCAAATTGCCTGCGCTGATGACCGCTTCGGGTCATTGGCGTGGCTTTTGCCAGATTCTTCGCATGGCCGATCTTCTACTAATCGCTTCGAGAACCGCGACCGCAAGATTTCGCGCCGGAATAAATGCTCGGCGATGTTCTGCCGAGGTGGCCCCGCGCGAAATTTCACCCTGTGCCGACTGCGACATCGCGGCCGAAGCGGGCCGGTGCAGTTCTCGTGTATCCTGATTCCAGAGCTGCCAGCGGGACATGCCGACGCTCCGCGAATTCAAAGGCAGCGGCCGTGCCTCCGGCGGGCGAGCAATCCGAAATCAAATTGAGACTGGTCGCAACCTTCTGTATTTCTGGATGGTGGCAAACGCTCGTGGAGGTATCGATGAAACTTCCCCGCCGCAAGTTCCTGGGTCTCGCCGCAGGTGCTATTGCGCTGCCGGTTATATCGCGCGTCGCGCGCGCCGATCCGGTCCGGATTCGCGCCGCCTGGGTAGCACCGGTCGAAAGCTTTCCGTCGATGTGGCTCTCTAAGAAGGAGCTCGCCCGGCATCTCGGCAAGTCCTACGTGTTCGAGCCGGTGCATTTTGCCGGCACGCCGCCAATGGTGACGGCGATCGCCAATAACGAGGTGGAGATCGGCGAACTCGCCTATTCGACGCTGCCAATCGCCATCAAAAACGCCGGCCTGGATGATATTCGCGTGATCGCCGACGACTTACAGGACGGTGTCAACGGCTATTGGTCGGTCCCATACGCCGTGCTCAAGGACGGCCCGATCAAGAAAGTCGAGGATCTCAAGGGCAAGATTGTCGCCACCAACGCGGCAGGCAGCGCCGTCGACATCGCCATGAAGGCGATGCTGCACAAGCGCGGCTTGAGGCTCAATCGCGATTACACCGAAGTGGAGGCGCCATTCCCGGCGATGAAGGCGATGCTGGCGGAACGCAAGGTGGATCTGATCCCGAACATCCTGCCGTTTGCGCTCGATCCGCAGATACAAGAGATCGCGACCACGCTATTCACCGCGAAAGACGCCATTGGCAAATCGGAATTTGTCACCTTACAGGCACGCAAGCCCTTTATCGACGCCCATCGCGCCGCCTTGGTCGACTGGCTGGAAGACAGCTTGCGCATCCTGCGCTGGTATCTTGACCCGAAGAACCACGACGCGGCGGTGCAGATCGCCGCCCGCTTCGTCAAAGTACCGCCCGCGCGGATGAGGTGGGTCTTCACCAAGACCGACGACTATCGGGATCCGAATCTGCTGCCGGACCTCGCGGCGCTGCAGCGCAACGTCGACTTGATCAAGGCGCTCGGCTACGCGCAAGCGAGCTTCGACGTCAAGGCCTATTCCGACCTGAGCATGGTCAAAGAGGCAGCCGCACGGCTCAAGCAAGGGCAGAATTGACGTTCGAATTGCCCAAGTTCATTGGGATCGCCCGACAACACGTCATCAATTTGGGCTGCAAAAATCTATTTGAGGGACGACGACGGGGTCACCCTGCGCCGATCTTGTCCTGCGTTCTGGTCGCGAAATCGCCAGCGTCATGTCGTTCGTGCAATTGTTCTTCGAGCGGCCCGCTGGTGCGATTGACCATTCGCCCGCGCTTGACGGCCGGGCGTTCGCCGATTTCCTTGGTCCAGCGCGTCAGGTTTTTATAGTCGTGCGTCTGCAGAAACTTGCGCGGGTCGTTGTATGAGGCGCCGTTCAACATACCGTTGCCGTACCACGGCCAGATAGCCATGTCGGCGATCGTATATTCGTCGCCGGCGATGAACCCATTGTCCGCAAGCCGCCGGTCGAGCACGTCGAGCTGGCGCTTCACCTCCATCGTAAAGCGGTCGATGGCATATTTGATCTTCACCGGAGCATAGGCATAGAAGTGCCCGAAGCCGCCGCCCAGATAAGGCGTCGAACCCATCTGCCAGAACAGCCAGTTCAGCGCCTCG
>JASHRW010000268.1 GCA_030037065.1 Xanthobacteraceae bacterium | reverse complement strand
CCTCAGCGGATTACTTGAGCCGGTCCGGCTGCGGTTCTGCCCATAGCGGAAATCACCGAGGATGTGCCACGCCCCGGCGAACCGATAATCAAAGCCGCCGGCCGCATCCCAGCCCCAGCCGGGCGTGGCTGTCGCAAACGCTGGCGTCAGGTTGGGAACATACGACGGAGCACCGCCAAAGAGCCCTTGGGCGCCGCCTTCGACCCACCATGTCCACGTGTCGGGCGGCACGGTCGCCGAAGGCGCCTTGTAATCCATTCCGGGCTGCGGCAAGTCCGCCGCGGACGCCGGCAACGCCTGATATGCCGATATTGCTAAAGCCGACACGCTGGCGAGTAAGAAGCGCTTCGACACGGCGAACGTCCTCCGATCCCACCCCGACCATTAAAGGACCAGAATCCGTGGGCGGGTACAATCCTGCCCGCCGACAAGCGGCATATTTGCCGTGCCTGTTGCGCCCAGGCCACAATCCATGTGGATTAACGGCTTCGGGCTCGGCTAAAAGAGAGATGTGAGCCGTACAGCTCCGGCGGACGTCTGGACCCATGCCATCGCAAGCGCTCAAGGCCGACATCCAACCAAAGCCGAAATCCGGCCTGATCTGGCTGGCGTCATATCCCAAATCGGGAAATACCTGGACCCGCGCCTTCCTGTCGAACTTGGCCGCGATTTTGGCCGGCGAACGGGAACGGCTCAACGTCAACTCAATCAATCGCTTCACGATCGGCGAGAACTTCACCCAGTTCTACGAGGAGCGCCTGGGATTTAAGCCCACCGAACAGCATCGCAAGGAAATTGCCGCGCTGCGCCATGACGTGCAGCGGTGGATTGCCGATCAGTTCGAGGGTCTCGTCTTCGTCAAGACGCATAATGGCCTGCTCAATGACCAGGGACGCCCGATTATCAATTTCGGCGTCACCTCAGGCGCGGTTTATATCGTGCGTAATCCACTCGATGTCGCGATCTCGCTGTCGCACCATCTCGGCAAAACCATTGACCAAGCCATCGGGACCATGGGCTCACTTAACGTCGAGACCCCGATCAACGACAGGCGGGTCTACGAAGTGTGGGGGTCCTGGACGCAGAACGTCGAGAGCTGGACGCGCAAGCCCCACCCCGCCATCTACGTCATGCGCTATGAGGACATGCTCGACGCGCCGGACAAGACGTTCGGCAATCTCGCTCGTCATCTGCTGCTCAAGGCGTCGCCGCAGCAACTCGCTCTGGCGATCGACCACTCGTCCTTCGCAAATCTGAAAAGTCAGGAAGAGCGTGAGGGATTTCGCGAGCGACCGGAGACGGCAAAGCAATTCTTCCGCGAAGGTCGCGCCGGCCAATGGAAAGAGATTCTAACGCCTGCGCAAATCGACCGGATCGTCAACGATCACGGCGAGCAGATGAAGCGCTTCGGTTATCTGCCGCTGGTCTGAAAACGCGCGCACGGCTCGTTCGCGCGGCAGGACGTTGTTCGTCAAGTTCAGATAAACCCGCATTTGCTTCGTGGTGCGGTACGCCAAAGCGATCAATACTGCGCGTTTCGGCAATCTGACTGTTGAGCCAAGCCGGATAATCCTTAAAGCCGGATTGGTGGATTTGGCCAGAATCAAGTCCGCGTGATGCTCTGCCGCACCTGGCGCAAGACACGCAGCGCCAGTTCGATGTCCTTCAGGGTCGGAGCCACTTGCTTCGAATACTCCGGCTTTCCCTCTTGGGGCCGCGTCGCCGGATCTGCTTGAGCGGGCGGCGATTGCTCGCCCCATTCGTACGCATCCAAATCGACCGGTCCGTGCGGCTCGGCAGGCGCCAGAAAAGGAGCATTCTCTTCATAAGTGACAGCTTCATCAGCCTGCCGATGGGCGGTGCGATAACTGAGCCAGGCGTCGTCGGGATGTTCGGGGAGCCGCGGCCTGCGCGCCGGGCCGACCATCTTGCCGATAAGCGCAACCAGTGCAGCGGCACTTCCGAGCGTCAACGCCAGCAGCAGGAAGACGTGCGCCGACTGCGGCGGTACCGAGGCGGCAGCCGCGGGCACCAAATCGTTGTGGGCGTTATCGGGCGAGGTCGGCAGCGTCGCAACATCGCCGCCACTCACCGGCCTGGTGTCCCCGTCAACCGGCACGCCGGCATCGCGCTGTGAGATTTGCGGCATCGGTGGTTCACCCGTTCCATCGGGTGTGGCCGACCGGGATGTGGATGTCGTGCCGACGAACGGCACAGTAACTGTTTTGACGGTAAGCACCGTTATGTGCGGCGCGGGCTGAATGCTGTCGGGATCGCTTGGCGGATTTGAAGTGTCCATAGCTGGTTGGGCTGCGGACGCCGTATTTGTTGATCGCGGCGTTGCGGCAGAAGGCGATTGCGGTGTTGCGACCGGAAGCACCGATTCCGGCGTTGCGGCAGATGGGTCCGCCGCGGCCTGGTTCGGCGGCGGCACGGCCGCATGAAGATACCAGCATTTGCGGTGCTTCACCCGGTCGGTGCGGTAATACCAATGCTGCCCTTCGGGCGGGGCAGCACCCGGAGCGGTGGCGCAATTATCGTCGGCGCGCGCGCTATCGATGGGCAGGCCGACAACGATCGCCGACAGAAGCAGCGCAGCAACAGCCGCAATCCATGCAGCCGGACTGGAGATTTTCCCCAAGATTTTCCCCATGACCCCCTCCGCCCAATTTGGACGGTAGGAATGGGCGGCAAATTGGGCGATTCGGGTGCAGCATTGCGATCAATTTTCGACGCCACAATTTTACGATCGCACTTGTGGCGGCGCCGAACTCGCTGTGCTGACGAGGACTGAAAGAATCGCTCGCTTAGAACGGCACGCTGCCCCGCAAGCGCCAGGTCCAGATTTGATAATTGCCGCCGATGCCGCCGTATTCGCCGCCGGCGCTCAACAGCGCGCCGCCCGCAAAGGTCAGGTCCACGCCCGCGGTTGCGCGCCCCGACCAGCCTTGTAAGAGCGGCACTGTAGTAAGACCGGCGATCGCCGCATCGTCCCAGGAGAAATAATAGTCGCCGTACATGCCCACATAAGGCGCCAGATTGACCGCGCTCGACCATGCGATCGGGTAAGTCACCTTGGCGCCGGCGCTGGCGCGGCCGGTGGAAAAATTGCGGTCAGGCTGCAGCGTGCCAAGGCTGTCGGTGTAGGCGTCTTCATGCTCCCACAGCGCATAGGCGCGCGCCGACGGTTCGAACACGATGGCCTGCACGGAATAGGTGCCGGTGAAGCCGCCGGTGGCGAGCCAACGCTGACCGAGAAAACTGCCGGAAGCCATGCCGGAGGTGTCGTCGGCCAGAATATCGGACCAGGCGCCCCCGGCATCGAAGCGCAGATTCTGAAATAGCCGCCAGGCCAGATAGGCGCCGGTGGTCCAGCCGTCGCCCCGCAGCACGCCGTTAAACGCCTGCGAGCTGTAGTCGAAGTGCTCATAGCCGCCGAGCGCGCCGACCAAAAAGTCCGGCGTGAATTTGTGCGTGAGGCCGGCGATGGCGTTGACCTGCAGACCCTTCAGATCGCTGCCGGATGTATCGCGGTTGAAATCGGCGCCCTGTACGTCGACCCAGGCGAGCCAATTGCGCGGGGCGGCGGGTGGCGGCGCCTTGGTCGTTGCGCCGTCCTCGTCGGCATAGCCGAGCGCGGAGAAACCATCCGCGACGCGCTTGCCGCTTGCATCGGGCGCGGCGAGGAAGCTCTTGAGACCGTCCTGTTGCGAAGGCTGCGTGTCCGAAACCTGCGTTTCGAGGGCCTTGACCGGATCGACAAGACCGGCGCCGAATTGCGGATTGATACCCGGTAATCCGAGATGCTTGGCGGTCGTCACAAGAATTTGGCGAATCACCTCCGGCGTGAGATTTGGTTTGTGAGCAATCAGCAACGCGGCGACGCCGCTCACATTCGCGGTTGCCACGGAAGTGCCGGTTGTCAGTTGCACGCCGCCGTCGGGCGCCGGCACCAAAATCTTCACACCCGGAGCCGCGATGGTGACGTAGTTGCCCTGGTTGGCGCCGGGAAACAGCCGGTCGTTTTGGTCGGTGGCGGTGACCGCCATGACGCTCGGATCGGCGCCCGGATAAAGCGGCGCGGATTTCGGACCGCCGTTGCCGGCGGCGGCGATGAGAAGAACGCCTTTCTCACGCGCAACCTGCAGCGCCTGTGAGAGCGCCGGATCGCGCGGCCCGGCGAAGCTCATATTGACGATTTTGGCGCCACGCTGGATCGCGTAATCGAGGCCATTGATGATTTTGAGCGTGTTCGATTGCGGCTGGCTGGCGCCGCCGAAGGCGCAGATCGCGATGATCCTTGCGCCCGGAGCGACGCCCAGGAGTTGCCCATGGGCGGCGATGGCGCCGGCCATGCCGGTGCCGTGAGCGTCCGGGGGCGTAGTGCCGCAGCCGGCATCGTACCGGTCGGCGATCGCGCCGGTGAGATTAGGTTGCCTGGAGTCGATCTCCGAATCGATCACCGCAACGACAACCTTGTCGCCTTTGCTGATCTGGTGCGCTTCGGCAAGGTGGAGTTTCTGCACAATATACTGCGCCGGATCGCCTGGAACGGCGTGCGCCTGATTGCTCGGATCAGCCTGTGCTTGATCGTCCGGATCGGCGTCGGGATCGTTTTGATCCTGAGCGTCCGGATCTTGGACGTTTTCATCCTGCGTCCGATAAATGTAATTTGGCTGCACCGCAGCGTTGACGCGAGCGGAGTCGACGGCGCGGATGACCGCGCGCACGGATTGCCCATTGGCAATGCGGAATGTGTAGACGCTGCGGCCCAGCATACCGATTGTTTGCTGCGCCAAGACGGTCAGGCCGAAGCGCCGCGCCATTCCGGCGATCTGTTGCGGGGTCGTGCCGGAGGCGAATTGCATCACCACTTGGTCCGGCGCGAACCGCGTTTCGCCAAGCGGCGGCATGCCCGAACCGGGGGGCAGCGGCATGACCCTCATATCTATAAGCCGCGTGCCGGACGGCGCGCCGTTGCCGCCCTCTCTCCCGTTGGCGAGACTGCCCGGGCCATTGCCGGGCTGCCGCCTAAAGACAAAACCGCCGGCGCCACCGCCGCCGCTCAACCCGGTGCCGTTGCCGAGGTTAGGGACGTTGGTGGCCGGAGGTTGGTCCAGAGGGATCTGAACGGTAAAGCCGCCGCCGTTTGGCGTGACCGTCTGCGGATTGTTGCTAAAGCCGGCGTTGATCGCATTGTCGATCGCGCCGGAAATCGCCTGCCCCGATATTTGCGCGATCACCGGCGTCGTGGAGAGCTGCATCTGGCGCAAATTAATGCTGTCGCGCGGCACATTGACGGTTTGCACTAATGCCGCCGAGGTGCTGGCGTTATTGTTGGGGTCGCCGCTATAACGCGCGGTGATCGAATGGCTGCCCGTCGTGAGTGAAGACGTCGTGAAGGTCGCTGTGCCGCCTGTCAGCGTTGCCGTGCCGATCTGCGTGCCGTTATCGAAAAATGTCACCGTGCCGGTTGGTGTAGCCCCGGTTACCTTTGCGGTGAACTTCACGGGCTGACCACCGCTCGATGGGTTTGGCGACGATGCGAGCGAGGTCATGCTCCCGACTGCCGCATAGGTGAACTGATCCGTTGGCGGATTGGGGATGCTAGGGCCGTTCGTGTTGGTCATTATTATGTCAACGGCGCCGGTCCCAGCTGGCGAGGTCGCGGTGATTTGATTTGGAGCGGTAAAGGTAAAGGCGGCTGCCTTGCCACCGAAACTAACCGCTGTCGTGCCAGTAAAAAAATCGCCGGTGATAGTGACGGCAGTCCCACCTCCGGGAGGGCCTGTGTTTGGGCTGACGTTGGTGATTATTGGCACGCCCTGCGCTTGAGCCTTCCCTGCGAGGCCGAGTGTGCACAGAAGCACAACAGAAATCGCGGCGGCGGTCTGAAACCAGGCGCGCAGTTGCAAACGGTTTTTCAGGAATGCAGCAGCTAACAGTCTTTCGCGCCGCACGGAGAAAGGACAGCCGACCGCCGCCGATTGAAAAACTAATACACCCACTGCGCCCCCCGCCCCTGAGGTCACGCTTACGCCGAACCAACGCCTTGCGAGGTGCTGCCTCGCCCCCAAAGTCCCGAGAGCCTCGCCCGTGTTGAGGCCCCGCCGTTAGGGTGGTCCCCACCCCGGACCGTAAGCACACTTCGAAATCCGAGTGTTGGCAATCGGGTAGCACGAGAAATTTCCTCAGGCGGCGAAGGCCGGCGGGGTTTGGCGGCGATTTGTCGTCGACCGTGACAATTTCGCCACGGTCAGCCGAGGCTCCAATGCATTTTGCCGGGTCGTTTTCCTTCAATACCGCGGTATCGAGGCCGTTCGCCGATGCACGGGGAGACGTCGAACTGCCCATTATGACGGCGCTAGCGCGAGTAGGCCGGCGGGCCTAATCCCAGCGCATGCGCCCCGCATAGGCCCAATCGACGATGCGGCCGTCGCGGCTGCCGAGTGCGGCGATCTCGCTCATGTCGCGCTCGCTCAGCGTGAAGTCGAAGATTGCGGCATTTTCGGAAAGCCGTTCCAGCTTACCGGTGCGCGGAATGACGACGATGTTCTGCTGCACCAGATAACGCAGGCAGATTTGCGCGGCAGTCTTCTTGTACGCGGCGGCGATGCGCCCGAGCACCTCGTTCCGGCGAAAGTCGCCGCGGGCCAGCGGGCTGTAGGCGACCAAAGCCATGCCGCGCGCCCGGCAGGCGGTGATCAATTTCGCCTGGTCGAGAAACGGATGGCACTCAACCTGGTCGCAGACCAAGGGCTCGCTTGACGCCTGTAAAGCGTCCTCGATCAGCGCCACTGTGAAATTGGAGACGCCGATGTGGCGGGCAAGCCCATCGCGCTTGACCTTGCACAGCGCGCCTATGGTTTCGGCAAGCGGCACCTGCGGATTGGGCCAATGCAGCAGGAGCAGATCGACCTCGGTCAGCCGAAGCCGCACCAGGCAATCACGCGCCGCGCGTTCAAGATCGCGCGGGGTGAAATGATTGGGCCAGATTTTGGTGGTGACGAAAAGTTCGCCGCGCTTCACGCCTGAGGCGCGCAAGCCTTCGCCGACTTCGCGCTCGTTATCGTACATTTCCGCAGTGTCGATATGGCGATAGCCGAGCCGCAGGGCCTGCTCGACCACGCGCGCGCAGCCGCGGCCGCGCAATTCCCAGGTGCCGAGCCCGACCAGCGGGATTTTCGCCCCGTTGGCCTCGATGATCGGTATCGGTCCCAGTTCGCTCATCGAACATACATCCTGTTCCCTGCCCACTTGTGAGGAGGGGAACGCTTCTACGAATCCCAGGCCGGCGCTTGCGGTGGCGAGACGATGCGCGCGCCCGGCCGCTTGAGCCTGCCGATCTCCGCCATCTCGGCGACGCTCAGGCGCAATTGGAGGCTGCCGAGATTTTCCGCCAGCCGCTCGCGCTTCGACGTTCGTGGGATCGGAACGATGCTCTGCTGTTCGAGGTAGGAGAGCGCCGCCTGCGCCGGCGTCTTGCCGTGGGCGCGGCCGATGCGCTGCAACACTTGGTCATTCGGCACCTTGCCGCGGGCCAGCGGACAATAGGCGACCACCGCCATGCCGTGCTTTTGCGCGGCAGCGATCACCTTGCGCTGGTCGAGATAGGGATGCGCCTCGATCTGCAGGCAAGCGAGCGGCTCGCTGGCGAGCGAGTTCGCTTCCTCGATCATGGCGATGTTGAAATTGGCAACTCCGATATGCTTGGCGAAGCCCGAGCGTTTCGCCTTGCACAGCGCCGGGATCGATTGCGCCAGCGGAATTTGCGCGTTCGGCCAGTGAATCAAAAGCAGATCGACCCACGGCAGCTTAAGCCGCTGCAAGCTTTCCTCGACCGACTTTTCCAGATCGCCGGCGGCAAGCCGGTTGAACCAGACCTTGGTGGTGAGAAAAATATCTTCGCGCTTGATGCCGGAGGCCCGCATGCCCTCGCCCACCTCGCGCTCGTTGCCGTAATTCTGCGCGGTGTCGAGATGGCGATAGCCGAGATGCAACGCCGCCTCGACCAGTTCGACGCCCAAATCCTCCTTCAAGGTCATGGTGCCGAAGCCGATGACCGGAATCCGCGCGCCGTGTGCTTCGATCGCTTGCATTGCCTGCTCCGCAAAGAACAACTTACGCTAACGCCGCAAACGCCGGCAGGATCGGCCGAAGCGCACATGATTTCCAGTGGGGCCGGACGCGCGTCCCTCGCCCCGCTTGCGGGGAGAGGTATGATTACCGCTTGCCGCCGAGCACCGCGAAGGCGGCTTCGGGCGCCTCTTCGAGAACCTTGAGCAGCGCGCGGGCCGGGCCGCGCGGCGAGCGCTTGCCCTGCTCCCAGTTGCGCACGGTTTCGACCGGCACGCCGATGCGCGCGGCGAATGCGGCTTGCGTGAGCCCGGTGCGGCCGCGCACGTTACGGGCGTAGCTCGCGTCCTCGGCACGGCTGTCGGCGACGCGCGCCGCATCGCGCGCGGCGGCGACGATCGCGCGCGGATCGGGCAAAATCTCCCGCTCGCCGCCGTCCGGCAGCACTTCAACCAAGCGTCCGTCCGCCTTCAATCGCACCCGCAGCATGGCGCGGCTCCCCGCCCTCGCGGCTGCGGATATCATAGCTGATTCGTTGCGGACTCAATGAGTTAGATAGCGTTCGCCGGACGCCGCCGCTGACCGACCCGGCTTCTGGCTTACTCGGCCATTGGCTGTCCACCGCAGCCAGCATCATCTTTCGCCTGCGCCGCAAGGGGAAGGTAAAACCTTAGCGACGCTTCGCACCGCTCCCCTGCCCCGCTACCCTGCGCGGCCGAGGAGTACCCGATGCAGAATCTGCAAATCGATGCGCAGCGGCTCTGGGACACGCTGATGGAAACGGCG
>JASHRW010000267.1 GCA_030037065.1 Xanthobacteraceae bacterium | reverse complement strand
CAGCGCGCGATGCACTTGAAAGCCGCCGAGATCGACCGAGCGCGGCACGATCAGCTGTGCAACCGCGTCACTCGCTCGCGCATCGCCGGGGGCGGGGTCTTTACCGGGGAAGAAGCTCATGCTGTATCGGACGACAGAAGACGGACGACAGAGGACGGATAGCGCTCGGCTTATTCGTACATCTGTCGTCTGTCCTCGGCCATCCGCCCTCTGTTCTTAGATCGCTTGGAACTGCTGACCCTTGACCGACTCCACGAGGCCATAAAACACTTCGTTGGTCTTCGGCCAAGTCGGCAGCTTCTTCACGTTATTGAGCCAGCGTTGCACGTTCGGATAGGCCGAAAAGTCGCAGCGAATGACCTCGCCGAGCGTCACCAGGGCGGCGCCGAAATAATCGGCGATCGTGATCTGATTGCCGCACAGGTAGGGCTTGTTCGATCCGATCCAATAATCGTTGAGAATTTGCAGCCATCGTTTGGCGTTTTGCTGGCCGAATTCGATGGTGGCGGCTTGCGCCTCATCACTGCGCCGCTTCAAATGCGGAAAGAGCTGCGGATAGCAGAGATTATAGGCCCACTCGCGGTAAAAATTGGTGTTGAGCCAGTCCATGATCTCATTGACCTTGGCGCGCTGCTTCAAATCCTTCGGATAGGCCGGCGAGCCGATCTTGTCGGCGAGATATTTGAGGATCGCCGAACTTTCGGTCAGCCGCAGGTCGCCGTCCTCGATCATCGGCACCAGGCTGTTCGGATTGAGCTCCGTGTAGGGCGGTTTGTACTGTTCGCCGGTGAACAGATCCACGGTGACCTCTTCAACCGGAATGTTGTTCTCGGCAATGAACAGCCGCACCGGTCGGCTCGTCATCGATACCGGGTGCATATAGAGCTTCATGGCTTTCCTCCCAATCCTGTGCCCAGTGGGAGCGAGCATAAGGCGAGAAGGCCACCTCAGCCAGTCACGATTGCGGTAGCCCTAGCCTCGCGGCCTGCCGGCCTTCGCCACTGCCTCGGCGATGAAGCGCGGCAGCGCGAATGCGGCGGCGTGGACGTCCGGCGTCCAGTACCTGGTGGAAAAGCTGCCGGCCTTGCGGTAGCGCGCGGTGATGGTTTTGACGGGCGTCCGGCGTAGGCGCTTGTCGTCGGTGGCCCAGCCCATGGCCATGTGCCCGCCGATATAAGTCGGAATGGCGGCGACGTAGCAGGAGCCGTCGGCGAACAGCTTGCGGAATTTCGAAACGCTGGAAGTGAGCTCGGCCGGCTGGAAAATCGGCACGCCGTTCTGGGTGACCATCACGCCGCCCTTGTTCAGACAACGCTTGCAGGCAGCATAGAATTTCTGGCTGAAGAGGACTTTTCCCGGCCCTTGCGGATCGGTGGAGTCGACAATGATGACGTCGAAACGCCGGTCGGTGCGGGCGACATATTTCATGCCGTCGTCGATGACGCTCTCGAATCGCTTGTCGGCAAACACCGGCCTGGTGAATTCAGGAAAGTGCTCTTTGGAGAACTCGATCACCGCCGGATCGATCTCGACTTGCGTCAGGCGCTTGACGGTTTTGTGCTTGAGCACCTCCTCGGCAATGCCGCAATCGCCGCCGCCGATGATGAGCACCTCGCGTGCATTGCCGTGGGCGAACAGCGGCACGTGCGACATCATCTCCTGGTAGATGAACTCGTCTTTCTTGGTGATCTGGGTGGCGCCGTCGAGCATGAGCATCTTGCCGAAGAACGGCTGCTCGAACAGCACCAGATGCTGATGCTCCGTCTGCATCTCGTAGAGCACCTTGTCGACTTTGAACGTCATGCGGAAGCCAAGGTCGTCGAATAGCGTCTCGGCAATCCAGCGTTCTTCCGCCATCACGGACCTCCGGCTCTCCGATAGAGAAGCGGCCGGGACCCGACCCGGCCGCTCGATGCAACTCGTTATGGGACCCGAATGACAACCGGGCCTGGGTCAACCGATCAGGCGTCTTTGCCGCGAAGGATTTCGTCGACGCCGACCCGTTTGGCCGAAAATGCCTCACGCAGCACCGGGATGCAGGCGTCCGGATCGGCCGAGCCGCACATGAAGACATCGAGCGCGGCGTAGCCGGCTTCCGGCCACGTATGGATGGAGATGTGGCTTTCCGCCAGCACGGCCACGCCGGACACGCCGCTCGGCTGGAAGTGATGCAGGTGGATATGCAGGAGCGTGGCGCGGGCGGCGGCCACGCAGCGTCGCAGCGTCGCCTCGATATGATCGATGTCGTCAAGGCGCTGCGCGCCGTGCAGATCGACGATCAGATGCACGCCGGCGCAACGCACGCCGTTGCGAACGGCGAAATGATCGTTGCGTTCTTCCTCATTGATTGCCGCAGGCGCCGGCGCGGCGACCTTCAGCTTGGTCTTCCTGTCTTCCTTTCGGGCGGTGCCTGGGATCCCCAAGCCCTTCACCGATCGCAAGAGGGCGTTCTGGCTCATGCCGTCCTCCCCAACCAGAGATGAGAACCCGAGATGCCGGCAAGCCGGCGCCGCGGAAAGCGAATGCCGCCCGATCGAGTCTGTTTGGACTGATCAACAGCGGCAAAGTCCCCACATAAATGCAATCGGCGGGGAGTCAAGCAGATTCTGCGCAAAAACATTTAAAGCTTCGTCTCGCTCCTCGCTTTGTTGTGTGTAAGGAGCTGCCGCGAGCACCAGCGGTCACGCCGAATTGCCGACAGTGTAGTCCGGCTAACCTTCCACACAGCCGACGCGCCGACCTGGAAACACATTATCGATTGTTCACTCCATATTTTCGCCAACCAGTGCTCTAAAATGTGGTTGGATTGCCCTGGCTGGAAGGCATTCGCCACCGTCCGCCGAATCGCGGATCGAGGGTGAAGCGGAGGAAGGAAGAACGGACATGCGGACCTTGGGTGTAGGGACTTTTGCGGCAGCCTTTATGGCGCTCGTCGCATTGCTGCCAGCGGGACCGGCAGCGGCGCAAGACGCATCGGCGCCCGTCGGCGGCGCCATCGTTGGCGGCACGATTGGCGGGCTCATCGGCGGCGCCTTAGGACGCGGCCCCGGCGCAGTCGCCGGCGCCATCATCGGCGGCACAACCGGCGCCGTCGTCGCCTCCCAGGCACAGCCGCGGCCAGGCGGTTACTACTGGTATCGGGGTGCCTGCTATTATCGCTACCCGAACGGCGCTTGGTCGCCGCCGCTCTACCCCAGCTATTGTGGATACTGAGATTCGAGTATTTCCCGCCTCAGCGTAGCAGGCGGGAGTGGCCGATTCGCCCGACACCGCAGCCGGTAATGGATTCACCCATTGACGGCGACGGCCGGCGTGACCACGGGCTCGGCCGGCTTTTTCACGCGCGTGCGGAAGAAGCCGAGCACGCGGGCCGCCGTTTCGGGCTGCAACCGGTTGAAGCTCGCCATCGCCCGATCGAGATCGTTTGCCGACATGCCGCGGTCCGCTGCACGCAGCAACAGGATCGCCTGCGTGGTGGTCGAGGACAGCCCTGCGACTTTGGCGAGGATCAGCACGATCTCCGCCCCGGGATCGAGCAGGGCCCGCTCGACCACGTCGATCGGCGTGTCGCACAGAAGCGACAGCGCGATCGCGGTTTCCTCGAATTTTCGGGCTCGCGCGTATTGGTAGATTTCGGCCTCGCCGAGACGACGGATGCGATTCTGCCGCTCTACTTCCGCCTGTGCCGCAGCGAAGTCGGGTGAGGAGTTGCGGGCATCGGTGCTGATGCCGCCGACGACTTCAGCCACCACGCCTTCAACGGCGGCAGCGGCCAGTGGGTTTTCCGCGGCGAGCCGCGCGCGCACCGCGCTCGAGGCTTGTTCCAGAAGCGTGAGAAAGTACGGCCGGGGAATGTCATGCCGCCTGCCAACCTCGGTCGCCAAAGCATTGTCGCCGGTCGATCGCTTGACCAACATGCGAAAGCCGGCATCGGAGAAGCGGGCGCCCGAGTTCTTGACTACCGAGTGCACGACGTCGCGGTCACCGCGCTCGACCAGCACGTCGGTCACCGCTTCGCTCAATGATTTTCGTTGCGCAATCGCGGCCAGATGCCCCTGGCTCTTGCTGGACGCGTTGGCGACCAGTTCGCGCTCGCCTAGGCGCTCCGATTGACTGAGCACCGGCAGCGCGACCTCGATATTATCGTCGAACGCGAGCATGTGGATGGTGTTGGTCGGCGCGTTGGCGATCGGCGCCAACCGGTGCGCCAGCTTGGCTCGCGCTTTAGCTTCGATGGTGTTGACGAGCCGGACCATGACATCGTCGAACAAGCCGATCTGATTTTCGGAAAAGCGCGGCGCACCGCTGACGAACAGATCGGTGATGCGGGTGAGCATCTCAATCCGGCGCGCGTTGGTGCCGGAGGCAAGCGCAGCCTCGAGTTCATCAAGCAGGGGGAGGGTACGCATACGGCCTCGAAACGCCACGCCATTGAACCAGCATCGAGAATGCCGCCGGAACGGTGAACAAAGCCTTGCCGGAGCGCGGCGGGCGCGCCACGCCGGCGGTTAAAGAACGGTGAATCTGCGGCTGAAGCGGCACCCGCGGCTATCGATCAGCGCCGGCTGAATGTCCCCATACGGGCGTAGACTTCGGCGGGAACGCGATACGCGCGAACGACCGGCAGCGGGTCGCGCAGGCCGCAGGCCTCGCGCTGAACAATGAAACACCACAGCGCCTCGCTCGCATCTTGCACCAGCCGGGCGCGCTTTGCGTGCTCCCCAACTTCGCCTGCTTGCGTGGCACGACCGGGGACGGGTGTGAGCGCGTTGTCATGGCTGGCTAGCGCGCCAAGGGCGGCTTCAAGGGCACGGCCGAGTCGCCCCAGTGCGCTTGCCTGCTCTTGAGCAATCTCGTAGTCGAGCGCGGCCACTGGTGTCGTACGCGGGCCGCCTCTTGGCGGGTGTAACGTCATGCCGGGCAGCCTTCGATTCTCTTCGGCAAGCTCAGCGCTCCCAGGTGACGATCGAGACGCCGGCTTCGCGGTCGAGATCGCGGCCCGGTCCGGCCTTCAGTCCATGCCGCGCCAGTACGTCCTCCGGCGTCACATATGGCCTAACCTCCGCAAAAACCGGACGCTCGCCGGGAATCCTTGCCCGAGCGGCGCGTGAAAGATGGAACGCGTCGTAAAGCGGCAAGAACATACTGAAGACTTCGGTTCCGCCGATGACTGCGATGGTGCCGTCCGGCGCGCCCAGCGTCTCGATGGCCTTCTCGATCGGAGTGCCCGCGGGATTCCACAACAGCGAATTGGAATGCGCTGGATCGGGCATAAGAGCGGTGATCTGACGCGTCACAATCAGGCGTTTTCGCTTTGCCGCGTGCGGTCCTCCCTCGTGCGAGTGGCGGCCGTGTACCACGACGGCGACCCGATCGAGCGCGGCCTGGAAATATTCCTGGTCGGCGTCATTACGGATCGCTGCCGGCATGTCGCCTGCGGCGTCGGCAATCATTCCGTCGCTGGAGACGATCACATACCCTTCGACGCGGCGCAAAGCGGAAGCCTCTATTGATGAGAAGGTTGCGTCGGACTGAGCCGCGCCGGCAGCAATATCGTCATGGCGAGCGCCAGCACCGCCAGCGCGCCGGCGATGATATAGACGTCGTGCAGCGAGCCGGCGATGGCTTTACTCAGACGCGCCACCATGTCGGCGCCGAGGCTCCCACGCCGCGCCGGGTCGAGCAGCTTGCCCAGTGCGTCGCCGGCGCCCGGTGCCTGCCGGGCGACGCCGAAATTGAGAATGGCACCACCGAGCGCGGCGCCGAGCGATTGCCCGATAGTGCGCAGAAACAGGAACGACGACGTGGCCAGCCCGCGCTCGTTCCAGCCGACGCTGCCCTGCATGGCCAAGAGAAAGGTCTGGTTACAGAACCCCATGCCGAGCCCGACCAAAAGCGTCGCCGGCAACAGCCAGACGAACGGGCTGTCGCGATTAAGCGCGATCAGGAACGCGGTGCCGCCTATCAACAGCACCGCGCCGCTGATTCCCGTGGTGCGGTACGACGCTGCGGCCATGATCCGGGCGGCGATGACGGCACCAAAGCTCCACGACACCGACTGCGTAGCGATCGCCATACCGGCGAACGTGGCGCTGCGCCCCATGACGGCTTGCACATAAGTCGGCAGAAAGGCCACGATGCACATCAACAGCATGCCGACGGCAAGGCCGCCGAAGTTGCTGGCGGCCATGATGCGCCTGCGCCACAGCTTGAAAGGCAGGATCGGTTCACGGGTGCGCCGTTCCTCTACGACCAGCATTACCAGGGCAAGGATGCCGGTGCAGAGCAGGATGGCCGTGACGGCTGGACCCAGATACTGCGCCTGAATTGCCGGCATCAGCAGCGCACCGATGCTCAGCATCA
>JASHRW010000266.1 GCA_030037065.1 Xanthobacteraceae bacterium | reverse complement strand
TCGCTGCGGCGCCGGATTTGCAGCAATCCGGTTCGCTATATTTCAACCGCAGCGGCGCTAAACTGTCGACCGATGTCGTTCCTGCGTCTTTATTTCCGCGTCCTGGCCCTGCTCGCTCCCGAGGCCCGCCTGGCGACGACGCTGGCGCTTGCCAACATCGCGCTGGCGGTGTCGCAATTCGTCGAGCCGGTACTGTTCGGCCGTATCATCGACCGCTTGTCCGGCGCACTGCCGGTCGGCGCGGCGGCTGCGGCGCGGGCGCTGGCGCCGCT
This sequence comes from Xanthobacteraceae bacterium, assembly GCA_030037065.1. Classification (GTDB taxonomy): domain Bacteria; phylum Pseudomonadota; class Alphaproteobacteria; order Rhizobiales; family Xanthobacteraceae; genus BOG-931. Next base: position 23,268 of record JASHRW010000266.1, on the reverse strand, counting down.
GATCGGCGCCTGGGTCGGCTTCGGCCTGTTCATCATCGTCGCGGCCGGATGGGTGGCCTGGTTTGCCGATCGGCTGTCGCACCGCCGCCGCAACATGGTGATCGCCGATTATTTCGAGCACGTGTTGCAACTGCCGCTCGCCTTCCACACCGCCGCGCATTCCGGCCGCCAGGTGAAAGTGATGCTCACCGGCACCGACACATTGTGGTGGCTGTGGCTGCAGTTCTTCCGCGAGTATTTCGCCGCGTTTGTTTTCATCGTCGTACTGCTGCCGACCTCTCTGGTGCTCAATTGGCGGCTGGCGTTGCCTTTGCTTGTCTTGTGCGTCGCGTTTACTGCGCTGACCGTCCTGGTCATGCACAAGGCGTTCGGCATGCAGCGCACCGTCGAGCGGCACTATTCCGAGCTGGCCGAGACCGCCGCCGACACGCTGGGCAATGTCGCGCTGGTGCAGAGCTATGCGCGCGTCGAGCGCGAAGTGTCCGGTCTCAAAAGCATCGTCGACTCGCTGTTGCGCGCGCAGATGCCGGTCTTGTCGTGGTGGGCCGCCGCCACGGTGCTGACCCGCGCCGGCACCACGCTGACCTTGCTGACGATCCTTGTGTTCGGCGCCTACCTCAAGCTGGTCGGCCTCGCCACGGTCGGCCAGATCGTCAGCTTCATGAGCATCGCCGCACTTTTGATCGCACGGCTCGAACAAGCGGTCAGCTTCGCCAATCGCCTGTTCCTCGACGCTCCCAAACTTCACGACTTCTTCGAAGTGCTCGACACCGAGCCGGCGCTGCGCGACCGCCCTGACGCCGTCGACCCGGGCCGCGTCCGCGGCCGTGTCGAATTTGCGAACGTGTCATTGTCCTATGACGGCAAGCGCCCCGCCGTGACGAAGCTCAGCTTCACAGTCCTGCCGGGCGACACCGTTGCACTGGTCGGACCGACCGGAGCCGGCAAATCGACCGCGCTGGCGCTGCTCTATCGCGCCTTCGATCCGCAATCCGGATCGATCGCCGTCGACGGCACCGACATTCGCGATTTCAAGCTGACGGCGTTGCGCCACAACATCGGCGTCGTGTTTCAGGAGACGCTGTTGTTCAACCGCTCGATTGCGGAAAACCTGCGCGTCGGCAAGCCGGACGCCGGCGAAAAAGAGATGCGCGCGGCGGCGATGCGCGCCCAGGCGCTCGATTTCATCGATCGCAATCCCGAAGGTTTCGAAGCCCGGATCGGCGAACGCGGGCGGCTCTTGTCCGGCGGCGAGCGTCAGCGGCTGGCGATCGCCCGCGCGCTGTTGAAAGATCCGCCGATCCTTATACTCGACGAGGCGACCAGTGCGCTCGATCCGCTGACCGAGGCGCAGCTTCATCTTGCGCTCGACGCGGTGATGAAGGGGCGCACCACGTTCGTCATCGCCCATCGGCTGGCCACCATCCGCAACGCCACGCGCATTCTGGTGTTCGAGCAGGGACGCATTGTCGAGACCGGCACGTTCGACGAGTTGCAACGCCGTGGCGGATTTTTCGCCGAATTCGTGCGGGCGGAGTTTGGCCTCTTTCCCGCTCCCCTGGCGGGAGAGGGGTTTAGCGCAGCCGCTCCAAAATGCTGACGTAGTTGGCGACCGCGGTGCCGCCCATGTTGAAGATGCCGCCGAGCTTGGCGCCTCTGATCTGCATGTCGCCGGCAGTTTCGGTGAGCTGCATCGCGGCGAGCGCGTGCATCGACACGCCGGTGGCGCCGATCGGATGACCCTTGGACTTAAGCCCGCCCGAAGGATTGATCGGCAGCGCGCCGTCCTTCGCCGTGATCCCCTCGGCGATGATTCGGGCGCCCTGCCCTTCCGCCGCCAAGCCCATGGCCTCGTATTCGATCAGTTCGGCGATGGTGAAGCAGTCGTGCACCTCGGCGAACGACAAGTCTGTCAATTTGATCCCGGCTTGCGCCAGCGCGCGCTGCCACGCCACCGCGCAGCCTTCGAACTTGAGCACGTCGCGCCGCGACATCGGCAGAAAATCCTGCACGTGCTCAGCGGCGCGGAACACGATCGCCTTGTCGAGCTTGAGCGCGGTCTCGACGTCGGCGAGAACCAGCGCCGCGGCGCCGTCGGAGACGAGCGAGCAATCGGTGCGCTTGAGCGGACCGGCGACGCGCGGATTTTTTTCGCTTTCGCTGCGGCAAAAGTCATAGCCGAGATCCTTGCGGATCTGCGCGTAGGGATTGCCGACGCCGTTCTTGTGGTTCTTGGCCGCGATGCGCGCCAGTGCGTCCGACTGATCGCCCCAGCGCTGAAAATAAAGTCCGGCGATCTTGCCGAAAATGCCGGCGAAACCGCCGTCGATATCGGCCTCCTCGCGCACATAGGACGCCTTGAGAAGGTTGCGCCCGATTTCGGGACCGGGCGTGGTCGTCATCTGCTCGGCGCCGACGACCAGCACGATACGCGAAGCACCCGCTGCGATCGACTTCAATGCTTGGTGCACGGCGGCGGAGCCGGTCGCGCAGGCATTCTCCACCCGCGTCGCGCGCTTGAAGCGCAGATCGGGCGAAGCCTGCAGCACCAGCGAGGCAGAGAAGTCTTGCGCCGAGAAGCCGGCGTTGAAATGGCCGAGTACGATCTCATCGACATCTTTGGCCCCGACAATCGCATCGGCGAGCGCCTCGTTCGCCACACGCACGACGAGGCTCTCGACACTTTCATCACTGAGTTTGCCGAAGGGCGTGTGCGCCCATCCCACGATGCAAGCGGTCATGATCGCTCCATTGCCATCGCCTGGCTGCCATAAAGGTCAAATTGCCGCGCCGCCGAACTTTAGTCGCTTTTTCTTGCCTAAGGCTGATCCAGACTCATACCCGCGCAAGGTTAGCCGCCTTGGGCTTTGCGTTCGAGGCTTTCTTGCTGTTACATAAGTCCACCTGCAAGCTCCGGGAACCCACAACCGGCCTTTTGGCCGACTTTCGCGGCCCCTCCAACAACCGAACGGACAGCGGCACGTGATTCGTATGCAATCCTTTCGGGCATCGGCCTTTGGAACCGCGCTTGGTTTCGTCATGCTTGGTTCGCTTGCAGCCGCGACGCCGGCGCGGGCGGAAGCCACGATCCTGGTCGACGCCGCCAGCGGCAAGGTTTTACAGCAGCACGATGCGGCGCAGCCGTGGTATCCGGCCTCGCTGTCCAAGCTTATGACGCTGTACGTGACGCTGAGCGCGATCCGCGATCACCGCATCACCTTCGATACGCTCTGCACGGTATCCCATAACGCCGCCGCACAGGCACCGACCAAGATGGGCTTCCCGGTCGGCACGCAGGTCACGGTCGACAATGCGATCAAGATGATGATGGTGAAATCGGCCAACGACATGGCCGTCATGCTGTCCGAATGCGTTGACGGCACGATCGACAATTTCGCCCAGGAAATGACCGACACGGCGCACCGCCTCGGCATGTCGGAGAGCAATTTCGTCAATCCCAACGGATTGCCGGCCGACGGCCAGATCGTTTCAGCGCGCGATCTCGCAATTCTGGCACGCGCGCTCATCCGCGAATTCCCGCAATACAGTTTCTACTGGCACATTCCGGCGATTCAGTATGGTCGGCGCATCGTGCGCAATTACAACCCCCTGCTCGGGCGCTATCCCGGCACCGACGGCATGAAGACGGGCTTCATCTGCGCCTCGGGCTTCAATCTCGTTGCCACCGCCACCCGCGACAATAAGCAGTTGATCGCCGTGGTGCTTGGCGCACCGTCGGGCGCGGCGCGCGCCGTGAAGGCAGCGGAAATGCTGGAGAGCGGATTCAGGCAGAATCCGCTGTCTTGGCTCCTGCCATCGATGGGGACGGTAGATCAGATCCAACCGATCGACGCGTCGCCGCCCGACCTCCGGGACGAGATGTGCGGACGCCATCGTAAGCGCATGCAACAGGCGGAAGAAGAGGACGAAGAAGCCGGCGCCGCAGGCGCCGACAATGAAGGCGACAATAGCGCCGGCGACGCGAGCGATGGTGGCGCGAAATTCTCGGTTCTGCTCTCGGCGCTTCGTTCGCCCAATGCGCACAACGCCAATCTGCTTTCCGACGGCGTCCCTGTTGTGCCGATCGTCGTCTACACCGGACCGACGCGCCCGCCCGGCTGGAAGCCTCCTATCAAGCCGGTGCATAAGCGGATCGCCGCCGTCACCGGCAAGAAGCCGGCACTCAAGCCGAAGCAGGAGCCGCACGCGGCGCAGTCCGCGAAGCCGAAACCGGCTCAGTGACACAAGGCCTGCCCTCCAAGATGACCATCTCCACGCTTCAGCAAATGAAGCGCGAGGGAAAGAAGAGCATCGGCGTCGTCGCCTGGGATTATCAGATCGCGCGCATTGCCGACCGCGCCGGCGTCGATTTCGTTTCGGTCGGCGACTCGGTCGGCGTCAATCTGTGGGGCCGCGCCGAAGTCGCCGAAGTGACCATGGACGAGATGCTGATTTGCTGCAAAGCGGTGCGCGCCGGCGTTACCCGTGCGCTGGTGAGCTGCGACATGCCCTATGGTCCGGTGCAAGAGGGCGTTGCGGCCGCGCTCACCGCCGCCATCCGCCTGATCGAGGAAGGCGGCGCCGATATGGTCAAGGTCGATGCCGCCGCCGAATTTCCCGATGTGGTGCGCGCCTTGGTGCGCGCCGGCATTCCGATCTTCGCGCAGTTCGGGCTCACGCCGCAGACTGCGATCAAATACGGTATCCCCTATAGCGCGCAAAATTCGCCCGCCGCGCAGGCAAGCGCCGAAGCTGCGGAAAAGCTTGTCGCCGAGGCGAAGCTCCTGGAAGAGGCCGGCGCGTCGCTCCTCGACTTCACCAATTCGGGCCCGGTGGCCGGCGCCGCGGTGGTCGAGGCGGTGCACATTCCGGTGATCGGCGGCTTTGGCGGCGGACCATGGCTCGACGGCCGGGTCCGGCTCGCCCATACCGCGATCGGCTATGCGGAAAAGTGGCTCGATTCAAAAACCGAAACTTACGTGAACACCGCCAAGGCCGCGCTCGACGCTTTCCACGCTTTGATCGCCGACACGCGCGCCGGGCGGCAGATCAAGGGTTGAGACAACGCTATTATCGGCGGCCGGATCATGCTCTTTAGGACTTTCCGCCAGCCGCCTGGATGCGCGAAATCTGCTTCTCGCTCAGCGCGCGGATGAAATCGGGCAATGGGATAAAGCCAACGCTGTCGAGATATTTCGATGCATTGCCGCCCTGCAACGATACCGCCCAAAGCAGAAAGTTACGAAGTGCGGCGGCGGTTTGCGCATCGGACTGTCGCGTCGAGACGATGAGATATTCGTAATTGATGAGCGGATACGAATCATCGCCGGGCGCGAAGACCAGCGTCAGCCGCTCGTCAGGCGGCGTGCGCGCATCGAGCGATGACGCCGCCGCGTTGATGGTCTCCACCGTCGGCAGCAGGAACTTGCCGTTTTCGTTCTTGAGCTGCGCGGTACCCAGCCCGGCCTTGGCGATCGCGTCGCGGAAGCTGATGCCGATATAGGCGACGGAATACGGAGTTGAGGCGGTCGTCTGCACCATCCCGTCATTGCCGGTGGCGGTTTTCTCTCCAGCGACGGCCGGCCAATTGATGCTGGTGCCGTAGCCGATTTTGTCTTCCCAGGTCTGCGTCGAGAAGTCGAGGAACTGCGTGAAGATGAAGGTGTCGCCTGAAGCTTCGACGCGGCGGATCGGCACGATCGCCTGGTGCGGCAACTGCATGCCGGGATTGAGCGCAACGATCGGCGGCGCGTCCCATGTTGTGATCTTGCCGGTGTAAATGCCGGCCAGAGTCGGTCCGTCGAGCTTTAAGCCCGCGTTGTTGAGGCCGGGAATGTTGTAGTTCACGGTTTGCGCCGAGATGGCGACGGGAATGTTGATGATGCCCGGATTCTGCGCGAACTGCTCGTCGGACATGTAGGCGTCGGAAGCGCCGATCTGCACCTTGCCGGAGATTGCCGCGCCGATGCCGGCACCGGAACCGGTGGCCGCGGCGGTGAGACCGACGTCCGGCACCACCTTGGCATAATCCGGAATCCACTGTGTGAACAGCGGATAGAGCAATGTGGAGCCCGTTTCATTGAGTGTGATGCTGCCGGCCCACAGCGGGCTTACCGCCAAAACGATCGCGACGAAGACGAGCGCTGGGCGTAGCGAAGCAAGTACAGCTCGCCGCGCGAGTGGGGAAATTCTACTCATGCGGCCACCTTTTCGTGTTCGATCTTTGGGTCCTGGCTTCGGCCGATCTCATCGAGGTTTACGCCGGTGGTTTCGATCCGGTACATCCAGGTGACGATTGCGCCGACGATCGACGTGGCGATCAGCCCGTACAGCAATGCACGCGTGCCGATATCGGCAAGCAGGATCGGGAACAGAAACGCGGTGGCGACCGCGCCGATCTTGGCGAACGCGGCAGCGAATCCGGCGCCCATGCCGCGCACCTCAGTCGGAAACACCTCGCCGGCGATCAGATAGGTCTGCGCGTTCGGACCGAGATTGGTCATGAAATCGAACAGCATGAAGCCGGCGAAGATCAGTGCGATCTTGGCTTCGCCGGCAGCATCGATCGAGAACGACGCCAGCAACAGACCGGCGGCACAACCTATGAAGCCGATGATCTGCAGCCAGATGCGGCCGTATTTGTCGGCCAGGGCGATCGCGAACAGGATGCCGACGATCAGCAATGCGTCGATCATCGCCGCACCCTTCGCGGCCAGGATGCTGTTGGCGATCATATCACTCAGGCTGCGGATATGATCGGGTCCGGCGCCGAGCGCCGCGGCCAAGATGATCGGCGTGAAAATGCCGATGCCGTAAGTGCCGAGATCCTGGATGAACCACGGCACGGAGGCAAAGATGGTGGCGCGTCGGTTGCGATCGTTGAACAGTGCCCGGAACGACGGTTTGCTGCGCGGCTTGTGCTCGCCTGCGGTTTCCGGCCGTACCAGTATGATCTTGGTCGGGTAGCGCGGCTCACGGTGCAGCAATCTGGTGACCGAGACTTCCGCTGCCTCGTGCTCGCCGCGCACCGCCAGCCAGTTGGGGCTTTCGACGATGAAGAAACGGGCGATGGTGACGGCCAGCGCCGGGATCAGCGCGGTGGCGTACATCCACCGCCAGGCCGACAGATCGGGATCGAGCACGAGAACAAGGCAGCCCATGCCGGTGCCGCCCAACGCGCCGAGGGCCTGGAAGCCGAAGGCGCCGAGGACCAGCTTGCCGCGGGCGGAGCTCGGGACGCTCTCCGATATAATCATGTGCGCCGTCGGATAATCGCAGCCGAGCGCCAGACCGAGACCGAACAGGCAGATCGCAAGCGACAGAAAGTTCGTGCACAACAGAAGCAGGGCCAAAAAGGCGCAAAAAATGATCATCTCGGCGATGAACATCCGCTTGCGCCCGAAATAATCGGACAAGCCGCCGAGCAGCACCGAGCCAAATAAAATACCGGCTAGGCTCGCCGCGCTGATGATGCCGTTCACGCCGGCAGGAATGTGGAATTGGCGCGTAATCAGCGGCAGCGCCACGCCGGTCATGAACACGACGTAGCCTTCAAAAAATTTTCCGGTGGCCGCGAGCGACCAGATGCGCCACTGCATGCCGGTCATCGGTGATGTTTTCAGCCTGGTGCCATCCGACCAGACCGGCAGTTCGTCGATGTATTGCTGGACTGTCTTGGCCTCCGCCGTCCCGAGCCAGCCCGGCTCCGCGGTGTCATTCATCCCAAAATTTCCCTTTGACTGTTTGCAACGCGCGCCTGGAGGCATCCGAGAAGACGCCGCCGGCGCTGTTCCACACGGGCCGAATGCTACAGGACAGTCCATTTCAGTTTTGTGACGGCGGCAGGCTTCGCTGCGAACCACACACCGGTCATTCATCAGGCGGTGAACGAGAGAAAATTTTTCGGATAACGAAGCTGCCGGAGATCGCGACACTCACGCCATGCGCAACGGCGCGTCGGTCACGCTCTGCAATGCATCGAGCGTCAGGCCGGGCACCATGTCGCGCACTGCGAAACCCTCGTTGGTCATGTCGATCACGGCTAGGTTGGTGTAGACGCGCTTGACCACGCCGATCGCGGTCAATGGATAGGAGCAGCGGCGAACGAGCCGGCTCTCACCGGTCTTGGTCGTGTGTTCCATCAACACCCAGAGCCGAGGCGTGCCGGCGGCCAGATCCATGGCACCGCCGACTGCGGGCGCGCTTTCGTTGTCCGAGGTCGACCAATTGGCGATGTCGCCATTCTCGGCGACCTGAAAGGCGCCGAGCACGCACAAGTCGAGATGGCCGCCGCGGATCAGCGCGAAGCTGTCGGCATGGTGCATGTAGGAGCCGCCGGGGCGCAGCGTCACATATTGCTTGCCGGCATTGATCAGCCAGCGGTTGATGTTTTCAGGCGCCGGCGCCGGTCCCATGCCGAGCACGCCGTTCTCCGATTGGAAAATGACTTCGCGCTCGGCCGGCACGTAGTCGGCGACCTGCAGCGGCGCGCCGATGCCGAGATTGACGTACCATCCTTCCGGAATGTCGTCGGCAAGCCGCGCGGCAATTTCGCGGCGCGTCATCGGCTTACAGCCGGCCAAAACTTTCGCCGCCGCGTTCACGCCTGTCTCCCTCACGTCACCGTCGGCTCGCCGTAGGGCACGTGCAACACGCGGTTCACATAGATGCCCGGCGTGACGACCTTCTCCGCATCGAGCGTCCCGAGTTCGACAATGTGCTGCGTTTGCACGATGGTCAACTTCGCTGCCGCCGCCATCACCGGATTGAAATTGCGCGCCGAGGATTTGTAGGTAAGGTTGCCCCAGCGGTCGGCCTCCCAGGCTTCGACCAGCGCGACGTCGCCCGGCAGCGCCTCTTCAAGAATATAACGGCGGCCGTTGATTTCGCGCTCCTCCTTGCCGGCCGCGAGCTTGGTGCCGACGGCGGTCGGCGTGAAAAACGCCGGGATGCCGGCGCCGGCGGCACGCATGCGCTCGGCCATAGTGCCTTGCGGCACGCATTCGAGCTCGATGCGGCCTTCGCGCCAAAGCTTCTCGAACACGACCGGATCGGCGGTGCGCGGGAACGAGCAGATGATCTTGCGCACGCGTCCGGTTTCGAGCAGTGCGGCCAGCCCGACATGGCCGACGCCCGAATTGTTGGCGACCACGGTCAAGTCCTTGGCGCCCTGCTCGATCAGGCCGCCGATCAGCACATTCGGCTGGCCGATCGAGCCGAAGCCGCCGATCAGCACGACGGATCCGTCGCGGATACCCGCCATCGCCTCGGCCATGTCTTTTACGATTTTGTTGATCATTGGCGCAGTCCCCCTCCCCCTTGTGGGGAGGGGCTAGGGGTGGGGGTAGAGCGGAACGCGCTCAACAGCCGACGCTTCACCTCGCTATCCCCCTCCCTAACCCTCCCCCACAAGGGGGGAGGGAACAGATAACGTTCTACCCCACAACCCGCATCTTCGGCTCGTCGACAAACGCCGGCATGACTTCGCGCGCGAAGCGGGAAAGACTGTCGTGGGCAAGGCCGCCGCCGTTGAGCAAAATGTATTCGATGCCGAGACCGCGCAATGTTTCCAGTTTTCTAGCGATCTCGTCCGGCGTGCCGTACAACGCGCTTTCCTCGCTCGCCTCTCGAGTGTCCGAATAGGCCATGATGCTCGCCGTGTTTTTTTGTCCCGGCGCGCTCGATACCGTGGCGAGGCGGCGCTGCGCTTCGAGCCGGCGTTCCAGCGCGGCCTCTTTGTCGGCCTCGTCCTTGGCAACGTAAAAGGCGCGCGCGACGCCGACCTCCATCGGATCGTAGCTCCGCCCGCGCTTTTCCACTTCGGCCTTGAAGATCGCAATGCGCTCGGCGACGGTTTCGAACGAGGCAAACTGATCGATCAAGAGATTATAGCCACGCACCGCCACTTGGCGGATCGAGTCGGGACTGCCCGCGCCCATCCACATCGGCGGATGCGGCTTCTGCGCGGTCGGCGGCTCGACGATGATGTCCTCGAAGTGCCAGTACTTGCCGTGATGCGAGAAGCGCTGTTTCGACGTCCAGGCTTTTAGGATCACGTCGAGCGACTCGGAAAAACGCGCATCGGCCTCCGCCATCGGCACGCAGAAGCCCGAGAATTCGTTGTGGCGGTAGCCTTTGCCGACGCCGAAATCGAGCCGGCCGCCGGACAGAAGATCGATGGTCGCCGCCTGCTCGGCAAGCAGAACCGGATTGTGCCAGGGCAGCACCATAACGGCGGTGCCAAGGCGCAACGTGCGCGTTTTCGCCGCCACCCAGGTCAACAGCGCGAGGCTGGCCGAGACCTGACCGAAGCCGGTGAAATGATGCTCGACCAGAAAGGTCGAGTGATAGCCGAGCGCCTCGGCCTCGATATTGTAATCGACGAACTGCCGGTAGCCCTGGCCGGAATCGACGTCCGGCCCGCCGTGGCGGGCCGTGGCGCTGCCGAACAGTCCAAACCGCATTGCGTGTTCCCCTGCGTTGCGGCGCTAATGTAGCGAGTAAGCCCAGCCTTTGAAACCGCGCCCGGCGCGTCGACGGCGGCGTTTCTCAGCGCGGGCCGCCGGAGCAGGCGTGGCGGCCGGGCAACGATTCGTTCACCAATCTGCAACTCCAAATTTACCCCGACGGCAATAGGTTACTTTCGATATGAACGCCGATCTCAGTTTCATCGACGAAATCGAAAATGTCATTGTTCATGGGGCGGCCGACCGGCGCTCGCAAATTCTGGCGCGGGTGACGGATTTATTCGTTCTCGGATCGCCGCGGCTGTCCGAGAATGACATTTCGATCTTCGACGATGTGATCGGGCGGCTGTCGGCCAAGATCGAACAATCGGCGCAGGTGCTGCTCGCCAATCGGCTTGCGCCAATCGCGAATTCGCCGCCGAAGACGATTCGTGCGCTGGCATTGCACGATGCCATCGAGGTGGCCGGGCCGGTGCTCACCCAATCGGCGCGGCTCGACGACGCAACGCTGGCCGAGATCGCCACACACAAAGGGCAGGGCCATTTGTTGGCGATTGCGCACCGCCCGTCGCTGAGTGAGACGGTCACCGACATCCTGGTGGAGCGCGGCAACCGCGACGTTGTGTTCGACACTGTGGAGAATCGCGGGGCGCGGTTCTCCCGCCTCGGCTTTGCCAGACTGGTCCAACAGTCCGAGAGCGACGAAGGGCTTGCGGCCAGCGTCGGCGCGCGGCCCGATATTCCGCCGCATCTGCTGCTGACCCTGGTTGCGAGAGCGTCCGAGACCGCGCGCGCCAGGCTGGAGGCTGCAAATCCGCAGGCCAAAAAAGCTGTCGGCGAAGCCGTCGCCGAAGCTGCGCTTAAGGTCCAAGCCGAGGTTTTGGAGGAAGCGCCGGGTTATGCCGCAGGCCTCGCGATAGTGGAGAACCTGCAGCAATCCGGCCGGCTCAACGAGCAGGCGCTCGCCGAATTCGCCAAATGCGGCGCGTTCGTGGAGACGAGCGCCGCGCTCGCGGTCATGGCCGAGTTGCCGCTTTCATTTATCGAACAGGCGATGGTGAGCGACCGTTCGGAGCGCGTTCTCGTCCTTGGGCGCGCCATTGGATTGTCGTGGCCGACAGTGAAGGAGATCTTGTCGCTACGCGCCGACAAACGCATCATTTCCGAGAGCGACATCGCGCACGCTCTCGCAAGCTTCGAACGGCTGCGGACGCAGACCGCGCAGGAAATCGTCGGCTACTACCGGGCGCGGGCGCGCATCAAGTCGGTCCGCCCGGCGTAAGCAGCGCTTGCCTCGCCAGCCTGGGCACCGGACGCTATAGTTGCGCCGGGAGGATGCCGTCATGTCACGCTCTCTATTCGCCGCCGGCCTTGCGGCGGCATTGCTTGCCACGTTCGTCAGCGCCCCGCTGACGCCGGCGGCCGCGCAAAGTTATCCCACTCATCCGATCACGCTTATCGTACCGTACCCGCCGGGTGGCGGCGTCGATCTGATCGGCCGCCTGGTCGGGCAACGGCTGTCGGCGGCGCTCGGCCAGCAGGTGGTGGTCGAGAACCGCGGCGGCGCCGGCGGCATGATCGGCACCCGTGACATCGCCAAGGCGCCGGCGGACGGCTACACGCTCGGCATCATGATCACCGGGCTGAGCCTGAGCCCCAATGCCGGCTATGACATCAACAAGGATTTCTCGCCGATCGGCCTGATCGCCTCTACGCCGATGTTCGTCGTGGCGAACCCGTCGTTCCCGGCGAAAACGCTCGCCGATATCGCCGCGCTGGCCAAGAAACAGCCCGGCAAGATCGCCATCGGCACCCCGCCCTCGCCGACGCTCAATTATTTTGCCACCAAGCTGTTCGATCTGGTGGCCGGCGTCGACACGATCACCGTCACCTATCGCGGCACCGCGCCGCTGACGACCGACGTGATCGGCGGCCAAGTGCCGCTCGGCGTCGACACCATTCCGGCGGCGATCAGTAACGTGCAGGCGGGTCAGTTGCGGGCCATTGCGGTCACCGGCACGACGCGTTCGGCGGCGCTGCCCGACGTGCCGACGTCCGCCGAATCCGGCCTGCCCGCCTTCGAGGCGTTGCAGTATTACGGCCTCACCGCGCCCGCCGGCGTGCCGCGGCCGATTGTCGATCGGCTCAACAAAGAGCTGCGCACGATGTCGGCGGCCGACGATTTCAAGAAGCGTCTCGTCGAGGCCGGCGACGATCCGGCGCCGAGCACGCCGGAACAATACGCCGCCAACATCAAACGCGAGGAAGGCAAGTGGGCGGCTTTGGTCAAGAAGCTGGGCTTGAAGGTGGAATAACCGAGAGCAAATTCCGCTTAGGTTGCTCCCCGTCACCCGCTCGCTTCGCTCGCGACCTCTCCCCACCGGGGAGAGGTAAAATGCGATGGGCTCGTGGGAAATCATCTCTCCCCAGCGGGGAGAGATCGGCGAGCATCGAAGATGCGAGCCGGGTGAGGTGGAACAGAACTATCCTATGATTCGATCTCAACAAGATTTTTGCTTTACGCCACTGCACGAAACGACGGCTCGCGAAATTCGACCCCGATCTCCGTCGGCGAACGCCATGCCACACGACAGGCTCGTAGCGTGTGGGCGTTGTCGAAGGTCAGGGAAATATCATCGGGAATAAACGCCGTGCTCACCAGCGCAAGGCGGGCTCCGAGCGACGAGATATCGCGAACGACGCAGTCGCGAAGCGAGCCGTTCAAGGAAATCTTGGCACACTTATAGACGCGGATGCGTCGGGCTCGTCTGCGCTCATGCATAGCCGCAGGGTGCGAGACAAAACTTGCATAAGACCCAAGGTCAATTCGGCTAAAAGCTTAATCTCTGCAAACCATACATTTGAATCGAAACCATCGTGAATGAACCCTTCAAGTCAGGCCAATGAGTATTCGTGCCCGCGACAAGCGCGGGCATGACGCGTCGGTCCGGCCGAGCGGGCGCAATGCCCGCCCTAGACTCTACGCCGGCTTGAACATCGGCACCGGTGGACCGTTTTCTGTTTCGACAAACACAACGCCGACCGGCTGGCCGATGCGCAACGCGTCGAGATCGCACTCGACGAGATTGGTGAGCATGGTCGGACCTTCGGCCAGCGTCACGTAGGCGATGACATAGGGTTCTTTGGCGCGTCGCATGACGCTGTACGTATAAATCGTCCCTCGCCCCGATGCGTCATGCCACGCGATGTTGCCGCCGCAGAACGGGCAGATCGCGCGCGGATACCAATGCGCGCGGCCGCAGGTGCTGCAGGTGGGAACGACGAAGCGGCGCTCGCGTGCCGCCTTCCAGAACGGCTCGGTCTCGATGTTGACAATGGGCGAAGGAATTTTCCGCGCGACAGCCATCGACTTTACTCCCGCTCCATGATCAGCGTAGCGCTGCAATGGCGCGTGCCGAGTTGCATGCCGGTGCCCTGCGCCAGTGCGAGATCGCAATTCTTCACCTGCACCGCCGGGTGCGCCTCGCCGCGCAATTGCCGCACCGCCTCGATCACCTTGGTCATGCCGCCGCGATTGGCCGGATGGTTGTTGCACAATCCGCCGCCGTCGGTGTTGAACGGCAGCTTGCCGACGCCGGAGATGAGATTGCCATCGGCGACGAATTTGCCGCCCATGCCTTTTTCGCAGAATCCCAAGTCTTCGATCTGAATGAGCACCGTGATGGTGAAGCTGTCGTAGATCGAGACGTATTTTATGTCGGCGGGCTTGACGCCGGCCTCGGCGAACGCGGCCGGGCCGGAGCGCGCGGCGCCGGAGATGGTGAGATCGAAACTGCCGCCGGCAAGATGCTTCACCGTCTCGCCGGCGCCGATGATTCTCACCGGCGGCCAATGCAGGCTCTTGGCAATCTCCGGCTTGACGACGACAAGCGCGCCGCCGCCGTCGCTGATGACGCAGCAATCGAGCCGGTGCAGCGGGTCGGCGATCACCGGCGAGTTGACCACGTCGGCCACGGTGACCACTTCGGGCAGCATGGCGTGCGGATTGTGCTGCGCGTGATGCGAGGCGGCGACCTTGATCCAAGCGAGCTGCTCGCTGGTGGTGCCGTACTGGTACATGTGGCGCATGGCGCACATGGCGTAGCCGTTGGCAGTGGTGAGCCCGCAGGGAAATTCGAACGCCGCTTCCGGCTGGTTCGGATCGCGCAGCCGCGGCGTGGTGCCGGTCGCCACGCCTTCGCTGCGCGGCCGGCCGGCGAGCGTAATCAACGCCACATTGCATTTGTCGAGCGCGATCGCCGCCGCAGCGTGCCCGGCGAGCGCCACATAGGAGGCGCCGCCCAATTCGGTCGAGTCGACATGGCGGAGCTTGGTCAGATGCAAGTACTCGGCCATCGAGGCCGGTCCCGGCCCCGGCGCGTCGCCGGCGCAAAAGTAGCCGTCGACGTCGTCCCGCGTGAGCCCCGCATCAGCGAGCGCGCCGAGCGCCACCTCGGCATGCAACTGTGCCACGCTCTTGTCCGGCGCATGTCGCGTCGGATGCTCGAAGACGCCGGCAATATACGCCTTGCCTTTGATGGTCATCGAGGTCTCCTGCCCGGCGGACCGTAGCCTGGATCGAATGGAACCTAAATCCAGGGTTACAAGTAGCATCGCATGAGAGTGTGCGGAAACGGGATGCGAATGTTAAAATCGGGCCATCAGAACCAGGAGATTCTTCGATGAAATGGCCCGCTTGGTTGAAACTGGCACGCCCCGGCAAACCGCTACCGCCGGTGTCCCCGACAGGGTGTCCAACCTGCGGCAGAGAAATGATCTTTGTGGAGAAATTCACAATGATGGGCGACGATCGACGCACCTATCGCTGCAATGGTTGCCGAAAGGAACACATTGTCGATTTCGGCACTGCGATGTGGAAATTGATGTCCGACGCGAACAACTTGGCGATTGCCGATTATCGCGCAGCGCTCAAAATCAATCCGGATGATCAATCCGCCAAAGTCGGTCTGAAGCGTCTCGGCCTCGATCAATAATCGACGCGCGCGGAGGCTTGCGCACGTTTCCTTTTCCTTACCCGTGCCCGGACTAGCCGGCGCACGATGAACCGCTGATCGCCGAGCCCATTGAAACTAATAGGTCGGCGTGTATTGAATGCGTAGCCGCCCCTACAGACGCTCGCTCACCATATCCCCGTCAGGCCAAGCAACGGGCCTTGATCGTAGCGACCAATTTTCGTCAGATTATTCACTGAAGCGGACGGATTCATGGTCAGCAGCGCATCGCTGAACGCGTCGAGCCGATAGCTTGCGCTCACCTTAAGGTTCGGGGATACGTGATATGAGAGGCCGGCCTGGACGTCGGCGTTGGCCACAGTGACCGATTGAGTGGCGCCGGTCCCGAACGTGGCCGTCGCTGTGAAGCCTCCGAGCAGGATAAAACCCGGCTCTCCGGCGACAACCAGTGCGTTCGTTTTGCTTGTCGTCAGCGCAGAGAAATTTTGCTGGCCTGCCAACAGGGCCACATCGCCGAGGTAATCGAGGGACCACCTGCCATAGAATGGTATCGACCCACTCACGCCAACCCGTGGACCGATGCCAAGGAACGTGCTGTCTTGTTCGATCGTAGATTGATTGTTCGCTACGCCGATAATTGCGGCGCCAATTCCGCCCCCGGCCACTATGATCGCAGCGCCTTCGCTCGCGCTACTGCTGATATTGGTCTGTGATTTTAGATCGGCGATGCGGATACCAACTTTCACTTGCATTGCGTCCGGACCAGATCCGAACACGTCGCGGCCGACCGCAAAGTCCGCCAGCCAGTACGGCTCCTCCTCCGTCGCTTGCGCTGCTTGCGTCAGGGACACGAAGTAACCAATTCCTCCACCAGGAACCGTCGCCAAAACGCTGGCCGCTGAGGTACTCGATCCGCTGGCGGTCGTCTTTGCCTGGCCATAGCGGAAGTCCATGCTGATATGCCAAGGCGATCCGGCAAAGCGGTAATCGAATCCGGCGTCCCCGTCCCAGCCAAGCTTTGGCGTCAGTGAAAAATCATTCAAGAGGCCCCAAGGGGCGTGGACCGGATCGCCTCCGGTCCAATATGCGCCACCCTCAGCCCAGACATTGAGTTGGCCCCTCCAGGGAACGGGTGCCTTGAAGGTCTGGTCAGGCGGCACGCCACCGGCATAGTCCATCAGCATCAACGGAGTACCCGTTTTCGGGTCGATTGCGAACGGACTGCTGAGGGCCACGGCCCGACTGTACTGGGGGGCCTGAGCGGTCGGGTCAGCAGGAGTTTGCTGGCGAGCGCCGAGCGCTTCGCGATCCATTCCTGGACGCTTGCGCAACTTTGCATTTTCTTGGATCAACCGATCACGTTCGCGCAACGCAGCATTTTCTGCGCGCAGCTTGGCAATGTCTTTGTTCAGTGTTGTTAGATCTTCGCTGTCTTGTCCGGTCGACTGTTGCGCCAATGCCTTGGAGATAGGCATTACCGACAGAACTGCCTCCAACGCAATCGCAAGAGTGCCGACGGATACGGTGGCAAGTAAATGTCTTTTCATTGCACGCCCCCCAAGCTCGCAATAAGCATAAGCCTACCTGGGGCATCGGGCAGTCTCAACGTATCGGAGTCCAATCCACACGCGAAAACGAATGGTTGTATCTTTTTTGCAACAGGCTTTTTGCAGGCTTCCGCGCGCTGAAGTTTCATCGACCAATAGAGGCGGCGGGTGAGGGAGAAAATATCTGAACTTAATCATAGGTCTAAAGGGCATCTTCCGGTGACCGCACCGCACAAATCCGGCATCATCTGGCTCGCGTCCTATCCGCGTTCGGGAAACACGTGGACGCGGTCTTTCATCCACAACCTTGCGAAGCTTTTGGCGGGTGAGAGCGAAGAGCAGGACATCAACGGCATGACCCGCTTCTCAGTCTGGGACATCTCCATGCCGTTCTACACCGATATCCTCGGATTTACCCCGACGGACAAAGACTGTCGGCGGATAGCTGAAGTTCGGCATCAGGTTCATCAACGCATTGCTGACGCGTTCGAAGGCTTGATCTTCGTCAAGACCCATAACGCCATGGTGGTCGAACGCGGCGCGTCAACGATCAATTTCGCGGTGACAACAGGCGCGGTCTACATGATCCGCAATCCTTTTGACGTTGCGATATCGGTATCTCACCATTTCGACTGCACTATCGACAAGGCCATCGAAATCATGGGCACTCCCGGCTTTCAGACGCGGGTCGACGAAAATGCCGTATATGAAATTTACGGTTCTTGGAGTGAGCACGTGTGGAGCTGGACGCGCGCATCACATCCGGCAATGCATCTGATGCGCTACGAAGATATGATGGACGACCCTGCGAAGTCCTTTGGCAATCTTGCGAGATATTTGCGTCTGGATGCCTCCGCTTCGCAGATTGAATTAGCGATCGAACGCTCTTCATTCAAGCGTTTGCAGATGCAAGAGGACAAATACGGCTTTGTCGAAAGGCCAAAGCAATCAGCGCGTTTCTTTCGAGAGGGACGTGTCGATCAATGGAAGCAGCTTCTGACGCGGGAGCAAGTAGCGCGCCTCGTTCACGATCACGGCGAGCAAATGAAACGCTTCGGTTACTTCGCTGACTGATAACGATAAATTTGCATCGAAGGTGGACGTTTCGCTGCCGCGATTTGCAATCTCCACACTCTCAGTAGCTTAGCGGAAAAATGCGAATCATGGCAGCAATGTCGCGATTGCCGCGCCGACTGCATCTACCCCTGCGCCCTCAGGCGCTCCGCCTCCCTAATTTTTCGAGGCGGCCGTTCGTGAAAAGCTTGGTGAAAAACTCGGAGCGCGAACAAAAAGCGCAGCGCGAGAACGAGAATCTATTTCCCCATGAGCGGCGGGTGGGGGGCTTTCTTGGATCGCGCAAGCGTTTCAGATCGTCCCCCCAACCCCGGCTCATATCGCTGCCGCGATATTCGCCGACCCTCCCCGCCGCTTCCCGGGGGGAGGGGAAGCAAGTGCCCGCATTGAGCGCTGCCGAAATTCGGGGTTACAAGAGAAGTTCGACAGGGAGAGAACGCAAATGGAGCTGGGATTAAACGGCAAGATCGCGCTGGTGACCGGATCGAGCCGCGGCATCGGCCGCGGTACTGCGCTGGCGCTGGCAGTCGAAGGCTGCGACGTGATGCTGACCGGGCGCGACGCGAAGGCGCTCGATGAGGTTGCCGGGAAAATCCGCGCCATGGGCCGGCGGGCCGGGGTCGCCGTGCTCGATCTGCGCGCGAAGGACACCCCGGAAAAGCTGATCGCCGCAGTGCGGCGCGAGTTCGGCGGACTCGATATCCTGTTCAACAATGCCGGCACCACCAAGCGCGGCGACTTCTTTGCGCTGACCGACGCGGATTGGGAGGAAGGTTACGCGCTGAAGTTTTTTGCCCATGTGCGGCTCGCCCGCCTTGCCTGGCCGCTTTTGAAGGAGCGGCGCGGCGCGCTGATCGCGATGGCCGGCACCAGCGGGCGCAAACCGCACGCCGACTTCACCATCGGCAGTTCGGTCAACGCCGCCGTCGCCGCCTTCACCAAATGCCTGGCCGATCGCGGCAAACGCGACGGCGTCCGCGTCAA
This sequence comes from Xanthobacteraceae bacterium, assembly GCA_030037065.1. Lineage (GTDB taxonomy): Bacteria > Pseudomonadota > Alphaproteobacteria > Rhizobiales > Xanthobacteraceae > BOG-931. Next base: position 4,224 of record JASHRW010000266.1, on the reverse strand, counting down.
TTGCATCCATCCAAGTCTGGTCGAGACCGAGCGACAATGGCGGCGCATCCGCGCCGAGATCGAGCGCACCGGTTTGCCCGAGGAAAAGATCCGCGAAGAATTTTGCCGCGAGACCGGTATCACCCGCTACGGCAAAGTCGAGGACGTGGCCGACCTTGTCACCTTCATCGTCTCCTCGCGCGCCACGTGGCTGCACGGCGCCACCATCGACATCGACGGCGGGGAGATACCGACGCTGTGAGACCGCCGTATCACATTGGCTCTCGTTTCCCGGGCGCAGCGCAGCACCGTAAGCGCATTCACGCGCGTCTTGCACGCGCTATGGCTGTGCGCTGCAGACCCGGGATCGCTGCAGACCATGACGATCCCGGATCAGAAGCGGTGCACCGCTGCGCGCTGCACCGCATCCGGGAAACGAGGCTGTGATGAACATCCTCCTCACCCCCGCGCGCATCGGGCCGGTCGAGATCAAAAATCGCATCGTCATGCCGCCGATGACCACGCGCACGGCGGACGCCGAGGGGTTCGTCACCGACGATTCGGTCGCCTACTACATGGCGCGGGTGCGCGGCGGCGTAGGACTCATCACGGTCGAGATGGCGTCGCCGGAGAAATGCGGTCGCCACCGTCGCCACGAGGTCGGCATCTACGATGATTGTTTCCTGCCTGGTCTGACGCGGCTCGTCGACGAGATTCATCGCGGCGGCGCCAAGGCGTCGATCCAGCTCGGCCATGGCGGCGGCCACACCCGCGCCGACATATGCGGCGAGACCCCGATCGCGCCATCGGCCATCCCGCATCCGGTCTACGAAACCACCTTCGAGACCATCGTGCCGGAGGAAATGAGCAAGGCGCGCATCGCCGAGACCATTGCCGCCCATGTCGCCGCTGCCTTGCGCGCACAGAAAGCCGGCTTCGACTGCGTCGAAATCCACGCCGCACACGGTTATCTGATCTCACAGTTCCATGCACCGTTCGAGAATCGCCGCACCGACGAATACGGTGGCTCGCTGGAAAACCGCGCTCGCTTCGGCCTTGAAATCCTACGCGTGGTCAAAGCGGTGCTCCCGGGCATGGGCGTGATTTACCGGCTCTCGGTGGAAGATTTCTTCCCCGGCGGGCTCACTTTCGACGAAGGCCGCCAGATCGCGATCTGGGCGGCGGAGCGCGGCGCCGACGCGCTGCACATCAGCGCCGGGCATTACCGCTCGCTGCCTTCGGCGCAGATCGTGCTGCCGCCGATGAGCATGCCCGATGCACCGTTTCTCGACTTCGCCGCCGACATAAAAGAGCGGGTGGCGGTGCCGGTGATCGCAGTCGGCAAGCTCGGCGATCCGGCGCTGGCGGAGCGCGCAGTGGTAAGCGGCAAGGCCGACTTCATCGCGCTCGGCCGCACGTTGGTCGCCGATCCGCAATGGGTGGAGAAGGTGGCGCGTGGCGAGTCGGTGCGCCGCTGTCTCGCCTGCAACACCTGCATCAACGACATGCGCGGCGGCGCCCGCATCGGCTGCGTCGTCAACGGCACCGCGGGGCGCGAGACTTTGTTCTCCGACGCAAAGCCGCCGCGCGGCGAGCGCATCGCCGTGATCGGTGCCGGGCCGGCAGGCCTGACCTATGCGTCACTGGTCGCTGACGGAAATGATGTTACCGTGTTCGAAAGAGATGCGTGTGCCGGCGGCTCCTTCCGTTACGCCGGCAAGGCGCCGCAGTTTCAGGAGGTCGAGGCCAATCAGAAAAGCTTTGACCGTTACGTCGCCGATCTCACCGCTGCCTGTACGATGAGGGGCGTCGAATTCCGGTTCGCCACGGACGCGGCCGCTTCTCCGGATCTGTTGGCGCCGTTCGACCGCATCGTGATTGCAACCGGCGCGGCCTATCGCTTCGGCCTTGGCGCGCTCATCGTCTGCGCGCTCGATCACGGCACGGCGCACTGGCCCGGCGTCTCGCGCCTCTTCTCATCCGACAAAATGCGCGACTGGTTCTATTACCGGGCGCGGCGCGGCACCGCCGCGCATTTCAAGCCGTTGGCGCGGCCCGGGCAGACCGTCGCCGTCATCGGCGATGCCGCGCGCGCCGGCAAGAGCAAGCAAGCCATCGCCAGCGCCTTCGAGGCGGCACTGCTCTGTGCTAAGTAGTTATCAGTCGACCGACCGCCTGCCAGGAGGAGCGAATCATGCCCGAACCGATCTGGAACAAATTTCTCACCGAGCGCGACAAGGCGGTGTTCGGTACATCCGGTTACGGCGCGCGCGGCGGCTTCGGCAAGCGGCCGGCGCTGCTCATTATCGACGTCAACTGGGCGTTTTGCGGCGACCGGCCGGAGCCGATCCTCGAATCGATCAAGCGCTGGCGCAATTCCTGCGGCGAGGACGCCTGGACGGCCTTGCCGTTCATCCGTTCACTCATCGACAAATGCCACGAGAAGGGCGTGCCGGTGATGTACACCACCGGCGTGCGGCGCGAGGACAACTGGGATTCCGGCTCCTGGAGTTGGAAAAATTCGCGCAACGAAGAGGACCGTACCACCATCGTCACCAATCTCGACGGCAACGAGATCGTCACGCCGATCGCGCCTTCGCCGCAGGACATCGTCGTGCTCAAGCAGAAGCCGTCCGGCTTCTTCGGCACCAACATGGCGAGCTATCTCACGCTCCTTGGCTGCGACAGCGTGATCGTGACCGGCACCACCACATCAGGCTGCGTGCGCGCCACGGTGCTCGACGCGTTTTCCCTCAATTACCGCATCGCGCTCGCCGAGGAGGGCTGTTTCGATCGCTCGCAGGCAAGTCACGCCATCAATCTGTGCGACATGAACGCCAAGTATGCCGACGTGGTGAAGACCTCCGAGGTTCTTAGCTTCCTCGATACGCTGCCGAGCGGCATGTACGACCTGCCTAAGGGCAAGCCGGCAGCTCAGGCGGAGCAAAAACAAAAACGCGCGGGGAATTATTAAAGCTCATGAGGCGCGCCTGCGAGATCAAGCCAGCCGGTGCGTGGAACGAAGCAAGCGCGGTGGACTGCATTGCGCTTGACGCGCATGAACGCCACCGACGCCGCATCGTGCTGACGGCCGAGCGCGGCACGACGTTCCTGCTCGACCTGCCGCAGGCGACAGCGTTGCGTGACGGCGACGGGTTGCTGCTCGACGATGGGGCCATCGTGCGCATCGCGGGCCGGAGGGAGCCGCTTGTCGAAATCACCGCGGCCGGCGCCTCCGAACTTGCCCGTCTCGCCTGGCATATCGGTAACCGGCACATCGACGTGCAGGTCGTCGGCGACCGGCTTCGCATCCGCCGCGACCATGTGATCGAGGACATGTTGCGAGGGCTTGGCGCGCGCGTCACGCCGATCGAAGCGCCCTTCGATCCGGAAGGCGGCGCCTACGCGCATCATCACTATGAGGATGATCATTTCTAAGGGACGCTTGCAGAAGTCACGGGCCCTCTTGCGCTCGTCCCCGCGGAAGCGGGGACCCAGTAAGCTGGATTCCCGCTTACGCGGGAATGAGCGAGAGGAACTCAAGGCTTGTCCTGCCGAAAAGGATGTTTCATCCGACCCGTCTGCCCTCTTCCGGCTGATGGCGTGGCTGTCGCCTGCCTATCCGATCGGCGCATTCTCCTATTCGGGCGGCCTCGAATGGGCGGTCGAAGCTGGCGACATCAAGGACGCCGAGACGCTGCGGCGATGGCTGACGGTCATGCTGGGCGAAGGCAGCGGATTTTGCGACGGCGTCTTTTTCGTTCACGCCCACAGGGCAAGCGCGGCCAGCGACGACGCCGCGCTGCGTGCGGTCGCCGAGCTTGCCGCGGCTTTCGTGCCCTCCAAGGAGCGGCTCCTGGAAACGACAGCGCAAGGCCGCGCGTTTGTCGATACAACGCGCGCGGCATGGCCGTGCACGGGACTGGATCGTCTGGAGGCTACGTGGCAGGGGGCCATCGCACTGCCGATCGCAGTCGGCGTCTCCTGCGCGGGCCATGGCATCCCGTGTGAACCGGCGCTACAGGCCTTTCTGCAGGCGCTGGCGGCGAACTGGATTTCTGCCGGGGTCCGGCTCATCCCGCTCGGGCAGACCGACGGCCAGCGCGTCCTCGCCGCGCTCGAACCCAACGTGATGTCAGCCGCCCAGCACGCCCTCGCCACGCTGCTCGATGAGATCGGCTCTTGCGCTTTTCGCGCCGACATTGCCAGCATGCAACACGAGACGCAGTACACGCGGTTATTCCG
>JASHRW010000265.1 GCA_030037065.1 Xanthobacteraceae bacterium | reverse complement strand
CTGGCGAGCCGCATTCTCGGCCGCACCACGGCCGAGGATGTGCGCGATCCGTCGGGCACCAACATTTTGGTACCTAACGGAACATTGCTCGGCGAACAGGAGCTGGAGCGCCTGATCAGCGCCGGCGTTCAGGAGGTGCGGATCCGCTCGGTGCTCACCTGCGAAACCACCAGCGGCGTCTGCGCCAAGTGCTACGGGCGCGACCTTGCCCGCGGCACGCCGGTCAATATGGGCGAGGCGGTAGGCGTCATCGCCGCGCAATCGATCGGCGAACCGGGCACACAGCTTACGATGCGGACGTTCCACATCGGCGGCGCCGCTCAGCTCTCCGAGCAGTCGTTCGTCGAATCGAACTTCGAAGGCAACGTCAAGATCAAGAACAAGAACGTCGTGCGCAATTCGGACGGCGACGACATCGTGATGAGTCGAAATCTCATCGTGGCCGTGCTCGATCCGGACGGCACGGAGCGCGCGACGCATCGCATCCCCTATGGCGCGCGGCTCCGGGTTGCGGATGAGACGCACATCACCCGCGGCCAGCGGATCGCCGAGTGGGATCCATACACCCGGCCGATCCTCACCGAAGTCGAGGGTGCGGTCGGCTTCGAGGACTTGATCGAGGGTCAGTCGATGTCGGAGACGCTCGACGAGACCACCGGCATCGCCAAGCGGTCGGTGATCGATTGGCGCACCGGGTCGGGTCGCGGCCAGCAGGACTTGCGGCCGGCTCTGGTGATCAGGGGCAAGGACGGCAAGATCCTCAAGCTCGCCCGCGGCGGCGATGCTCGCTATATCCTCGCCGTCGACGCCATCATTTCGGTCGATCCGGACGCCCATGTGAAGGCAGGCGACGTCATCGCCCGCATCCCGACCGAGAGCGCCAAGACGCGCGACATCACCGGCGGTCTGCCGCGCGTTGCCGAATTGTTCGAAGCGCGGCGGCCCAAGGAATCCGCGGTCATTGCCGAAATCTCCGGCACCGTGCGCTTCGGCCGCGACTACAAGAACAAGCGGCGCATCACCATCGAGCCTGCCAACAAGGAGGAGGAGCCCAAGGAGTACCTCGTCCCCAAAGGCAAGCACATCCACCTGCAGGATGGCGACGTCATCGAGAAGGGCGACTTCATCGTCGAAGGCAACCCGGCGCCGCACGACATCCTGGCAATCAAGGGCGTCGAGGAGCTTGCCGGCTACCTCGTCAACGAGATCCAGGACGTCTATCGGCTGCAAGGCGTGTCGATCAACGACAAGCACATCGAGGTGATCGTGCGGCAGATGCTGCAGAAGGTCGAGATCGACGATAACGGCGAGACCGACCTCATCCAGGGCGACCAGATCGACAAGGTCGAATTTGACGAGGTCAACGCCCGGGCGGCGGAGGAGGGCAAGAAGCCGGCGATCGCGCATCCAGTGTTGCTCGGCATCACCAAGGCCTCGCTGCAGACCCGTTCGTTCATTTCGGCGGCCTCGTTCCAGGAAACGACCCGTGTGCTCACCGAGGCGGCGGTCAACGGCAAGGCCGATACGCTCGACGGGCTCAAGGAGAACGTCATCGTCGGTCGGCTCATTCCGGCGGGCACGGGCGCGATGATGAACAAGGTGCGCGAGATCGCCGTCAAGCGCGATCAGCTCATCCTCGCCGAACGCGAACGCGAGGCGGCGCTCAAGGCCGAAGCCGCCGAAGAGCCGGCGGCTCTGCCGGCGGCCGAATAGGGACCGCGCCAATCGCGAAATTGGAGGGCCGCAGGTGAGGCGGCCCTTCTGCTTTTCGCGCCGGGTGGTAGCTTTCATCGCCGCGGATTGGAGCGACGTGAATGTTTCCGCCGGAGCGGATTGTTTGTCTCACCGAGGAGACCGTCGAGACCCTTTATCTGCTCGGCGAGGAGGGGCGCATCGTCGGCATTTCGGGCTATGCGGTGCGCCCGCCGCGCGCTCGGCGCGAGAAGCCGCGCGTTTCGGCGTTTACTTCGGCGGACATCCCGAAAATACTCGCTCTTAACCCTGACTTGGTGCTGACCTTCTCCGATCTGCAAGCCGACATCGCCGCGACGCTGATCCGCGAGGGCGTCGACGTGCACGCCTTCAATCAGCGCACTATTGTGCAAATCCTCGACATGATCCGCACGCTTGGCGCGTTGGTCGGCGCCGCCGAGCGCGCCGACCGGCTGGCGCAGGAGCTGGCCGGCACGGTCACGCGTGCGCGTGAACGCGCCTCCCATTTACCGCGAAACCCGAAAGTCTATTTCGAGGAATGGGACGATCCGATGATTTCCGGTATCGGCTGGGTTTCGGAATTGATCGCGGCAGCCGGCGGCATCGACATCTTCGCTGATCGAGCCTCGCGCAAATCGGCCAAGGACCGCATCGTGACGATCGAAGAGGTTATTCGACATACGCCCGATATCATCGTCGGATCGTGGTGCGGCAAGAAATTTCGTCCGGAGAAGGTCGTCCGCAGGCCGGGCTTCGATGGCGTACCGGCGATAGCGCGCGGCGCGCTGCACGAGATCAAATCGTCGCTCATTCTCCAGCCCGGACCGGCCGCCCTGACCGACGGACTCGCGGCGCTGCAAGCGATCATCGAAGAGTCGATGGCGCCGGTCCAATAGGAATATTGCCGAATGGACGATACGGGCGTGAACGCGATCAAGGTTTTAAGCGGCGGGGCGATGCGCCCGCTCCTCGTCGAGGCAATCCCGCAGTTTGAACGGGCGAGCGGCACGAAGGCCGACGTTCGCTTTGCGCTCACATCGGCCTTGATAAAGGAGATCGAAGCCGGCGCGATGTTTGACATTGCACTGTTGCCGCGGCCCGAGCTCGATGCTCTGGCCGAATCCGGCAAAATCGCCTCCAGGTCGCAAACCGACATTACGCGGTCGGCGGTCGGGCTTTGCGTCCGCGCCGGCGCGCGCAAGCCCGACATTGGCACGGCCGCTGCGCTCAAGCGCACGCTGCTTGAAGCGCGCTCGCTCGGTTACAGCGACGGGCCAAGCGGCGGCTATGTGGCGAACTTGCTCGTGCGCCTCGGCATCGCCGAGAAGATGAAGCCGAAGACGAGGCTAACGAGCGCGCCGGTTGCCGAACTCGTGGCCAAGGGCGAAGCCGAGCTCGGCATCCAGCAGATCGTGGCGATCCTGCCTGTCGCCGGCGCCGAATTGGTCGGTCCATTGCCGAGCGAACTGCAGAACGTCATTGTTTATGCCGCCGGGATTTCCGTGCGGAGCGCAAACGCCGAAGGGGCGCACGTCTTCGTCGCTTTCATGGCAACGCCGCAGGTGGCGCGCATAATCCGCGCCAAGGGCATGGAGCCGGGGTGATCGAACGGCCGGCGAAGGTGCAGATGTGCTTGCGCCATCGCATTTTATGGCCCGGTTTGGCTTGACTTCGTGCGGTTGCGTCGATAGATACGCCACACTTTTCGGCAGGCGGTGAGCTTCGCCCGTCGGAACGGCCTGCCGGATCCCAGTAAGCTATTGAAAGTCATTGCTTTCCTGGCTCGTTGGATTCGGCGCGACGCCTCGACATAAGCAGGCTCAAACGCTGCCGCTGGCTGCGAAAAGTCAGGTTTTATGGAGCATGACCGCGGTTGCGCTGCGGTCCTCTGCAACTGCCAAGCGCCATTCCGTAACGGGAAGCGGATGGCGCGATTTGGTTTGCGCAAAAGGATTCGCCAAGCGCGTGCCTGGCAAAGGGGCGCAAGCCTCGTCTTGAAAACAAAGGGCGCGAGCCCTGGATGCAAAAGGGGCGAAGCCCCGTCTTGGAAAGCGTGAGACGAACGGATGCCGACGGTCAATCAGCTCATTCGCAAGCCGCGAGTGGTGCAGCACGCGAAGAAAAAGGTCCCGGCGCTGCAGCAGTCGCCGCAGAAGCGCGGTGTGTGTACCCGCGTCTATACCACGACGCCGAAAAAGCCGAACTCGGCGCTGCGCAAGGTCGCCAAGGTCCGCTTGACCAACGGCTTCGAGGTTATCGGGTACATCCCCGGCGAGGGCCATAATCTGCAGGAGCACTCGGTGGTGATGATCCGCGGCGGCCGCGTGAAGGACCTTCCGGGCGTGCGCTATCACATTCTGCGCGGCGTGCTCGATACGCAGGGCGTGAAGAACCGCAAACAGCGCAGATCGAAATACGGAGCAAAACGACCCAAGTAGTGGGCGTTTTGCGTAGTATCCCCGGGCGAGCGAAGCGAGACCCGGGGATCGCGAGAGGCGATCTTAGACGTGGATGGCCGGGACAAGCCCGGCCATGACGAAGGTTAAAGAGAAGAGAGAACCAGATGTCCCGCCGCCACAGGGCAGACAAGCGCGATATCCTGCCGGACCCGAAGTTCGGCAACATCGTCGTCACCAAGTTCATGAACTCGGTGATGCATGCCGGCAAGAAGTCGGTGGCGGAGAATATCGTCTATGGCGCGCTCGACCTGATTGAGGGCAAGACTCGGCAAAATCCGGTCAGCGTGTTCCAGCAGGCGCTGGACAACGTCATGCCGTCGATCGAGGTACGCTCGCGCCGCGTCGGCGGCGCCACTTATCAAGTGCCGGTCGAAGTGCGTACCGCGCGGCGGCAAGCGCTCGGCATCCGCTGGATCATTTCGGCGGCGCGCGACCGTAATGAAAAGACGATGACCGAGCGGCTCTCCGCGGAGTTGCTCGATGCGTCCAATAACAGGGGAAACGCGGTTAAGAAGCGCGAGGACACGCACCGCATGGCGGAAGCCAACCGTGCGTTCTCGCACTATCGCTGGTGAAGCCGGCGACAGCGAAGGAAATTTCCCCCATGCCCCGCACGCATCCGATCGAGGACTACCGCAACTTCGGCATCATGGCCCACATCGATGCCGGCAAGACGACGACGACCGAGCGCGTCCTCTATTACACCGGCAAGAGCCACAAGATGGGCGAGGTGCATGAAGGCGCCGCGACCATGGATTGGATGGAGCAGGAGCAGGAGCGCGGCATTACCATCACGTCGGCCGCAACCACCGCGTTCTGGAATGGCAAGCGGCTCAACATCATCGACACGCCCGGCCACGTCGACTTCACCATCGAGGTGGAGCGCTCCTTGCGCGTGCTCGACGGTGCCGTCTGCGTGCTCGATTCCAATCAGGGCGTCGAGCCGCAGACCGAGACGGTGTGGCGCCAGGGCGACCGCTATCGCGTGCCGCGCATCGTGTTCTGCAACAAGATGGACAAGATCGGCGCCGACTATTTCCAATGCCTGAAGGATATCGTTGATCGGCTGGGCGCCAA